>NZ_QUHK01000011.1:0-38511 GCF_003479665.1 Blautia sp. AF14-40 | reverse complement strand
TATTTTTTCTTAACTTTCTTAGGTTATTACTGCATTTTACCTAATTTTTCATACCATTTATCGATTATTTTGCCGCATGGTACTCGGCTGCTGCTGCGATCAGGCCGCGGAACAGCGGATGCGGACGGTTCGGACGGGATTTGAACTCCGGATGTGCCTGCGTTGCGATGTAGAACGGATGATCTGAAAGTTCTACCATCTCAACGATTCTTCCGTCCGGAGAAACACCGGAGAGAACCATGCCGTTTTCGGTCAGTGCTTTCCGGAAATCGTTGTTTACTTCATAGCGGTGGCGGTGACGCTCGGAAATCTCTTTCTCACCGTACAGCTCCTGTGCTTTCGATCCGTCTGCCAGGACGCATGGATATGCGCCGAGACGTAACGTACCGCCGATATCCTCGATTCCATCCTGATCCGGCATCAGTGCGATCACCGGGTGCATGGTGTTCGGGTTCATCTCGATGCTGTGTGCGTCGTGGTAACCGAGAACGTTTCTTGCATATTCAACAATCGTCAGCTGCATGCCGAGGCAGAGGCCGAGGAACGGAATCTTGTTCTCTCTTGCATATCGAATCGCTGTGATCATGCCTTCGATACCGCGGTTTCCGAATCCGCCCGGTACCAGAACACCGTCCACATCGCTCAGATACTCTGCCACGTTCTCCTCGGTTACCAGCTCGGAATCCACCCATTTCAGGTGTACGTTTGCATGGCTTGCAATTCCGCCGTGTTTTAATGCCTCAACAACGCTCAGGTATGCATCATGCAGCTGGATATACTTTCCGACGAGCGCAATCGTCACCTCTTTGTTCGGATGGCGGAGTGCTTCTACCATATGGGTCCAGTCGGACAGATCCGGTTCCGGGCATGGAAGGTGAAGGCTCTCGCAGACAACCTGCGCCAGGTTCTCTTTCTCCATGGCAAGCGGAGCTTCATACAGATACTCCACGTCCAGGTTCTGCAGAACATGGCTTGACGGAACGTTGCAGAACAGAGCAATTTTATCTTTGATCTCGGTGGTCAGCGGATGCTCGGACCGACATACGATGACATCCGGCTGAATACCGATTCCCTGCAGCTCTTTTACGCTCGCCTGCGTCGGTTTTGTTTTCATTTCACCGGAAGCTTTCAGATATGGAATCAGGGTAACATGGATCAGAATGGCGTTCTCGTGTCCGACGTCATGCTGGAACTGGCGGATTGCCTCCAAAAACGGCTGGCTCTCGATATCGCCGACGGTTCCGCCGACCTCAATGATGGCAATACGCTCCTCGTCTACTTCTTTTCCGCGGTAGAAACGGCTCTTGATTTCGTTTGTAATGTGCGGAATGACCTGTACGGTGCCTCCGCCGAAATCACCGTGGCGTTCTTTCTGCAGAACAGACCAGTATACTTTTCCAGTCGTCACGTTGGAATTTTTATCCAGGCTCTCGTCGATGAAACGCTCGTAGTGGCCGAGATCGAGGTCTGTCTCTGTGCCGTCATCGGTAACGAAAACCTCGCCGTGCTGAATCGGGTTCATCGTACCCGGGTCAACGTTGATGTACGGGTCAAATTTCTGCATCGTCACTTTGTATCCTCGGGCTTTTAAAAGCCGTCCAAGGGACGCCGCCGTGATTCCCTTTCCAAGGCCGGAGACTACTCCGCCTGTCACAAAGACATATTTTACTGCCATATTGATTTCCTCCTGTTTTTCTCTTCTGATATTTTCTTTTCCGTCACAAGTTTCTCTAAAAGGAAATGTCGCCTGCCGGCGACATCTCTATGATGAAAGCCAGTTACTCCGCGCCTGCGTCGCTCCCGTAACTGCTGACAACATTCGTAATCCGGGCTATCGCCCTACTTACTCATGTCGTCTTGCCCGGCCAATATCTATGAATTCGCTCATGCAAGCATGGCTCATCCATAGCTGCTGTCCGGGGCTTTCATTCAAAATCAAAAACGATTATAACACATCTCGAATTTCCTGCAACTTTTTTTTACTATTTTTTATTATTTTCGACATTTTCCACGAAATCCTAAATTTCTGCACCATATTTTATACATATCACGATTTTCTTGACATCATCCGCAAAAATGAGTATGATAATCAATGTTTTTAAAACATGCAGGTCTACAACTGAAAAAAGGAGAATACCTATGCAGCCATCGTCAAACAATTGTTATGATACCGGTCTCCGGGAGGAATGTGGTGTTTTCGGCATTTACGATCTGGATGGTGCCGACGTCAGTCCTTCGATCTACTATGGCCTTTCCGCCCTGCAGCACAGAGGACAAGAGTCCTGCGGAATTGCCGTCTCTGACACCAGCGGTCCAAAGGGCCATGTGAAATCCTACAAAGGCCTTGGCCTTGTCAACGAAGTTTTCAAAGAATCCAAATTAGAAGAGCTGTCCGGCAATATCGGCATCGGCCATGTCCGGTACTCTACCACCGGTTCCACTACCGTAGAGAATGCACAGCCGCTCGTTCTGAATTATCTGAAAGGCTCCCTCGCCCTTGCGCACAACGGAAATCTGGTCAACGCTATGGAACTGCGCGAGCAGATGGAAAACACCGGCGCAATTTTTCACACTTCGATTGACTCTGAAATCATCGCCTACGGCATTGCGCGGGAACGCGTTCATTCCAAAACGGTAGAAGAAGCGATTCTGCGCACGGTAAAAGAAATCCGCGGCGCCTATGCCCTTGTCATCATGAGCCCGAGAAAACTCATCGGCGTGCGCGACCCATACGGCTTAAAACCGCTCTGCATCGGAAAGCGGGACAACGCCTGGGTTCTCGCCTCGGAAAGCTGCGCCCTCACTTCGATCGGCGCTGAATTCGTCCGCGATGTCGCTCCGGGAGAAATTGTAACGTTTGACAAAACCGGAAATCTGAAATCCGAATTTATGCCGGTTGACGTAAAAAAAGCGCATTGTATTTTTGAATATATTTATTTTGCCCGCCTCGACAGCAAAATAGACAACATCAGTGTCTATGAAGCCAGAATCCGCGGCGGCGCAACGCTTGCAAAGACCTATCCGGTTGACGCAGATCTTGTCTGCGGCGTTCCGGACTCCGGACTTGCCTCCGCAAAAGGCTATTCCGAAGAATCCGGCATTCCGTTCGGTCTTGCCTTCCACAAAAACAGCTATGTCGGCCGTACCTTTATCAAACCGACACAAAAGGAACGGGAATCCAGCGTAAAAATCAAGCTGAGTGTTCTGGAATCCGTCGTAAAAGGAAAACGAATTGTCCTCGTTGACGATTCCATTGTCCGCGGAACAACGATTTCGAATCTGATTACGATGCTGCGAAAAGCCGGTGCGACCGAGGTTCATGTCCGTATCAGTTCCCCGCCGTTCCTGTATCCATGCTATTTTGGAACCGATGTGCCTTCCAACAAGCAGTTGATCGCAAGCTCCCATTCCACCGAGGAAATCCGCCAGCAGATCGGAGCGGACTCCCTGGGCTACATGCCGATCGAAGAGCTCCAGAACATGGTCGGTGACCTGCCGATCTGTCGTGCATGCTTCGACAGTCATTATCCGATGGAAGTACCAAAGCAGGATATCAGCGCTCTTCTGGAAAGCTGATTTCGTTTTCTTTCCCCTTACCGTGCAGATCTTGCACCCGGTAGGGGGATTTCTTTTTTGAGCATGCATACTTTTCTGTATGGTTTGCATACAATACCTTCAAAAACAAAGGATCTCTTTATGGATCTTACGGACATCATCTATTCCAACGATTACATCAACATTCTGATTCAGAATTACGTGGCACAGTCCGAGCGGTACCAGATGCTCTTTCCGGAATCCAGTGCCCTTCTTACACTGAATTCGCAGTATTCCGTTCTCTTTCTCGAGCGCAGCCTGCTCCCGGAAAATCTCTTTGGTGAAATTCTTTTTACCGGACTCCCGAAACTTTTCACGCCGCTTTCCACCCTCTCTTTAGAAGTCTCCGGCATTGTACAGACGCAGAATCTCTACGGCGGCGGGTATACCGGCAAAAATGTAATCCTGGGTTTTCTGGACACCGGCATCGATTACCGCCACCCCGCCTTTCTGCGCAGCAACGGCCAGAGCCGGATTCTTTCCATCTGGGATCAGACCGACCGCACAGGCACACCGCCGCCGCAGTTTCCCTATGGCAGTCTCTACGAAAAGTCAGACCTTGACGATGCGCTTCGAAGCAGGGATCCTCTTTCTGTCGTTCCGGTCACGGATCCGGACGGACACGGAACATACGTCGCCGGAGTCGCTGGCGGTACTCCGAATGCGTCCGCCGGCTTTCTCGGTGCTGCACCGGAAGCCGATTTCGCTGTTGTTAAGTTAAAACCGGCGAAACAGAATCTGAAAGACTTTTATCTTGTCTCCACCAATGCTCCCGTCTTTGAAGAAGATGATCTTCTCTCTGCGATGCGTTTTCTAAACGAAGTCGCAGCCAGGGAGGGAAAACCACTGGTCATCTGTCTGGCACTTGGAACAAATCAGGGAAGTCATTCCGGAACCCTTCCCATCGCTCTGACGCTGGCGCGCTACGGAAATACGCCGGGCATTATTCCGGTCTGCGCCACCGGCAACGAGGGAAACGCCGCTCACCATTATTATGGCTCCGTATCCGAAAATGACTCCCCGAAAAATGTGGAGTTTCTCGTTTCCGAAGGCAGCCGCGGTTTTGTCCTGGAGTTCTGGGGACAGGTTCCGCAGCTTTTTTCCGTCGGATTCCGCTCTCCCGGCGGAGAAACGATTCCGCGGATTCCCGTCTCTTTGACTCAGGAACAGAGGATCACCTTTGTTCTGGAACGCACCGTCATCTACGTCAACTACGAAGTCGTTCAGACGACGACCGGCAGCCAGCTCATCCTGATCCGCATGCTGGATCCGACGCCCGGCATCTGGACACTTCAGGTTTACCGCGCCTTTCCTTCCCCTCCCGATTTCCACGTCTGGCTTCCGATTACCGGATTTTCCACTTCCGATGTGATCTTTCTGGAACCCGACCCGTACACGACACTGACGACACCCTCCGCCACCGTTCCCGTTCTGTCTCCCTCCACCTATCAGGCATCCAATAACAGTTTTTCACCGGAATCCGGACGCGGCTTTACCCGGCTTGGTGAAATCAAACCCGATTTTGCTTCCCCCGGGATTTCCGTCACCGGACCGGGACCGGCAGGCTCCTACGAAAACCGGAGCGGCGCAAGCGCGTCCGCTGCCATTACATCCGGTGCTGCCGCTCTCTTCCTGCAATGGGGCATTCAACGCACCCCATCCCGCTATTTTACGGCGCAGGAGCTGAAAAACTATCTGATCCGCGGCGCTGGCCGAACTGATACCATTACTTATCCAAGCCGCGAGTGGGGATACGGAAGATTGCAGTTATATCAGAGCTTTCTAAGCCTTATGACAAACTGATTTTCCCGCTCACAGGTTTGCTTCTATGGTATATCCGTTTGTTGATGCAAACTTTTAATGTGCAACTGCCTTGTTTTTGATTGTTTTCCGTTGTATCATTACGTATTATCATTATATTTATAAAACTAAAAGGGGGATTCCTGACTATGAATTACGAACGCTTGAACGATCTTCGCCTTCTTGGACTTACGATTGCCTACTACCGAAGAGCAAAAGGAATGACGCAGGCCGAACTTGCCGAGGCGGTACATATCAGTCGTACCCATATGAGCAACATCGAAGCGCCAAATACAAAAACCTCTATTTCGTTGAATCTTCTATTCGATATCGCTGAGGCACTTGACATTCCGGTGAAAGAGCTTTTTGATTTTCAGGGACGCAGTCTGTAGGGTCTTTGAATTTTTCTCTTTAAGAGTAACCCCGCCCGGCAGTTTTTCATATCATGAATTGTAAGCAAAATGATTCCTTTGGAGGAACAAACATGAGTGATTTAGCTGCTACAAACTGTGGATGCGGATGTGACAACGGCTGTGGCTGCGATAATGGATGCGGTGTTTCCAACAACAACCTGTTCGGAAACAATGGCTGCAGTATTATCTGGATTCTGCTTCTCCTCTCCTGCTGCGGCGGATGTGGATGCGGAAACAACAACAATGGCTGCAATTCCGACTGCTGGCTCGTTCTGATTCTTCTGTTCTGCTGCGGCGGATGGAACAACAACGGCTGTGGATGCGGCAACAGCAATAACTGCGGATGCGGCTGCTGACCTTTTTTCAGTCCTCCCAGATGTTCGGGCAGAAAAAGCCCCGGGTGCGGATCAACCGCCCCGGGGCTTTTTTTCACCAGAATTCTCTTTCAACGAAACCGTTTCGGTTTCCGTGCTTCTCTTTCCCGCTTTTCCATCTCTTCTCTTTTTTCTTTTTTTCTCATACATTCCAGATCTATTTCATAAAAGGCATTCCCTTCGAGTACCTGTTTTCTTTTTGCTGTTTCTTTTCCATCCATTTTCCGGCGGTCTCCTTTTTCTTTCTTCCTCTTATCATATGTTTTTTCCCGCCTTCTGTCATTTTTTCCGGCCTGGAACATAAGATAAAGAGAAATAAAAAGACAAATGCAGGAATGCTGCCAGGAAGGATCTTAATTTGAATCAGGAACAGGAACAAAATGTGGAACAGATGACACCGCTGGACCAGATGATCGCACAGGATCAGCTTCAGATGCTGAAGGCTGCCATTCCCTACGCCTCCTTCGGCCTGCAGCCCTCCCTTGCGATTTTGAGCAAATGGCTCGAGCTCCAGCGGACCATTCAGCTTTTTTCCCGTCCGGCCGACCTTTCCATGATGTCTGTTGATGCCCCGCACGTCTCTCCGCTTGAGATGCTGCAGGATATTTCCCGTTTTGCCGCCGGTCCGCAGCGGGATCTTCTCTCCCAGATGTTTCAGACCATGCAGATGGTCCAGATGCTTCAGAATATAAATCCCGGAAATGAGGAGGATCTGCTATGAGTTCGGATGATAAGCAAAACGACTGGTCGCAGGACCCCTCTCTTTCCGGAATTGACTTTGCCCGGCTTCAGGCACTGCAGCAGATGGCCTCTCAGAGCCGCGGAAAATCCCAGGCGGAAATGATGCCGTTTCTTCTCTCCCTGATGCAGGGAAATCAGGGCGGCGCACAGTTTTCCGCCTCCGAGGCGGACCTGATCATCTCTGCCATCAAAGCCGGAAAATCCAAACAGGAAGCGGCAAAAATTGACCAGATGGTACGCCTCTTCCGCTCCGCTGCTTCCGGGAAAAAACGCTGAAAAACTACAAACCAAAAAACGCTGCCGGTCTGGAATCCCAAACCGGTCAGCGTTTTTATTCTGTGCTTTTTCCTGCCTAGTTCTGCATGGAAAGCACGTTTTTATTTTTTACCAGGTAATCAATCAGAGAAACAACGGTCAGAATCAGTGCAACCCAGATCAGCACGGTATTCAGCACGGAAAGTGCCGGAATGTCGGCGATCAGAAGAATGATCATAATCATCTGGCTGATTGTTTTCGATTTTCCCCACCAGCTTGCTGCGATGACAATTCCATTGTCCGAAGCAACCAGGCGGAAACCGCTGATGATAAATTCTCTTGCGATGATAATAATAACCATCCACGCCGGAAGCTTGTCCAGCTCTACAAAGCAGATCAGTGCAGAGCATACCAGCAGCTTATCTGCCAGCGGATCCATAAACTTTCCGAAATCGGTAATCAGATTGTCACGTCTTGCAATGTAGCCGTCCAGAGTATCCGTGATGCTGGCAGCGGCAAAGATTACCAGTGCAATCCATTTGGACGCGCTTCCGCCCACGCCAGACAGCAGGAAGAACACGAAAAACGGAATCATAATTACCCGCAGAATCGTTAATTTGTTTGGTAAATTCATTGGCTTATCTCTCCTATCAGATCATATTCCAGAGCGCCGGTAATTTTCACTCTTACGAAATCGCCGGATACGAGTGTTTCCGGTGTATTGACAAATACATAGCCGTCTACACCCGGTGCGTCCGCCTGGCTTCTGCCCACATAGGCATCCTCATCCGCCACTTTGCCCTCGATCATAACAAGAAGCTCCTGGCCGATCCTGCGCTCGCCGAGTTCTGCAGAGATATCCTGCTGCAGCTCCATCAGTTCTGCCTGACGGTCCAGTTTTACCTCCTCGTCGATCTGATGCTCCATCGTAGCAGCCGGTGTTCCCTCCTCCGGAGAGTAGGTGAATACGCCGAGACGGTCGAACTCCATGTCGTTGATAAACTCGAGGAGTTCTTTGTGCTGCTCTTTTGTCTCTCCCGGGAATCCTGTGATCAGCGTGGTGCGCAGTGTGATATCCGGCATCTCGCTTCTCAGGAAATCAATTTTGTCGATCAGCTCCTGTTTGGATGTTCTGCGACCCATGCGGCGCAGGATCTCATCGTTGGCATGCTGAATCGGCAGATCCAGGTAGTGACAGACTTTCGGCTCTTCCTTCATCGTCTGAACGAGTTCCGGATAGATGTCCTCCGGATAGCAGTACAGAATCCGGATCCAGTAGAGCTCCTGAATTTTGCAGAGCTCTTTTAACAGAAGGTGGAGAGACGGCTTTCCGTACAGATCGATACCATAAATGGTTGTCTCCTGCGCAACGAGAACGAGCTCTTTGACACCCTGTTCTGCCATCGTCTTCGCTTCTGCTATCAGTTCCTCCATCGGAACGGATCGGTACGGTCCGCGCAGCTTCGGAATGATGCAGTAGGTACAGTGCTTGTCACAGCCCTCTGCAATTTTCAGATATTCGTAATGGCCGCCTGTCGTTACAACGCGCTGTGCGTCAATTTTCGGCAGTCCTTTCAGATCGGCATACTCCTGGAAGCGGTCGCCGCCGAGGACATCCTGAATGGCATCCAGGATTTTGTCATAGCTGTTCGTTCCAAGTACGGCGTCAACCTCCGGAATCTCCTCAATGATTTCATCGCGGTAGCGCTCTGCCATACAGCCCGTTACCAGAAGAACCTTACAGCTTCCCGCTGTACGGTACTTCGCCATTTCAAGAATATTTTGAATGCTTTCTTCTTTGGCGTCGTGGATAAAGCAGCATGTGTTTATCACGATAACCTCTGCATCTTCCTCGGAATCGGTGATCTCGAAACCATGCTCTACCAGAAGACCCAGCATATGCTCGGAATCTACCAGGTTTTTATCGCATCCAAGGGAAATAAACAGAATTTTCATATTATTCAATTACTGGCTCCTCTTTTGTTTCCTCTTCCGCTTCAACTTCAGATTCCGGAAGGATTGTAACCTCTCCTTTGTACATCTCCTCTACGGCGATGGAGAGCGGTTTCATGCCTTTTTTCACTTTTACAAGCGGTTCAGCTCCGCCAATGATCTGTCTTGCACGTTTGCTTGTTGCAAGTACCAGAGAGTAACGGCTGCTGACAACCGGTGCCTCGTCCAGATCCTGGCCCTCGTTAATAGTTGCAATCAGTTCCTGATAAGATGGATGAATCATAATAAATGCTCCTTTCTATTTTTCCAGACTTTTTTTCATCTGTTCGATAAAGTCTTTCTGGTTGCTGCTCATGAAATGCTGGCTCTGAATGGTCTCATGCATCTGTTTTACGCAGGTTTCGAGGTCGTCGTTGATCAGGACATAATCGTACTGGTCCATGCCCTGTGCTTCCTCTTTTGCACGCTCCATTCTGCCTTTGATAACTTCTTCTGTTTCCGTTCCGCGTCCCCGTAGGCGTCGTTCCAGCTCCTCGGCGGTCGGCGGTGTGATGAACACAAGAAGGGTGTCCGGACGTTTTTCCTTGACCTGAAGTGCTCCCTGGATTTCAATCTCAAGCAGAACATCTTTTCCGGCATCCAGCTGCTCCTCTACGTATGCCTTCGGCGTTCCGTAGGAATGTTTTACGTAACGCGCATACTCGAGGAAGGCATCCTCTTCTACCATGCGGTCAAACTCTTCTTCTGTACGGAAAAAGTACGATACGCCGTCTTCCTCGCCCGGACGCGGGTCTCTTGTGGTGACGGAGATGGACAGCGCATAGTTGTCGTACTCCTCCATCAGGCGTTTCATCAGTGTTCCTTTTCCTGCTCCGGAAAAACCGGATACTACAGTAAGTATTCCTCTACTCATTTTCAGATTCCCCTCGCTCTTTTTCTGTTTCCCAGCCGCCGTTGAATCTACGGCTGATCGTTTCCGGCTGCAAAGCCGAAAGGATGATAAATTCTTCTCCGGTGATGAGCACTGCTTTCGTGCGTCTTCCCTGCGTCGCATCGATGATGCGGTTGCTTTCCTTTGCACGCTGCACCATACGCTTGACGGGCGCCGCCTCGGGACTCACCACTGCTATTATTTTATCCGAATTTACGACATTGCCGAATCCGATGTTGATCAGTTTTGCCACAATCCGTCCTTTCCTGTACCTTCTGAAGTTTTTTTCAGAAAATACATCTACCCATACAGATTTATTATAATTCATTCAGAAAGCCTAGTCAAATCTTTTTTTCTGTATTATAATGAAAATACTAGAATTTCAAACAAAGGAGATATTTTCTATGGCTTTTGATGGAATTACCATTGCAAATATTGCACAGGAACTGAATCAGACCATCGTCGGCGGAAAGATCAACAAGATCGCACAGCCGGAAAACGACGAGCTGATGATTACAATAAAAAACAACCGTACCGTTTACCGTCTTCTCCTCTCGGCAAGTGCTTCGCTTCCGCTGATCTACCTGACGGACAACAATAAGCCCGGCCCGATGACCGCACCAAATTTCTGTATGCTGCTCCGCAAACACATCGGCAGCGCCCGCATTCTCTCCGTTACCCAGCCGGGACTCGAGCGTATTCTTATTTTTGAGCTCGAGCATTTGAATGAACTCGGCGATATCTGCCGCAAGAAGCTGATTGTGGAGATCATGGGAAAACACAGCAACCTGATCTTCTGTCAGGAGGACAATACGATCCTTGACAGTATCAAACATATTTCCGCCAACATGAGTTCTGTCCGTGAGGTTCTTCCGGGCCGCACCTGGTTCATTCCGCACACGCAGGATAAGAAAGATCCGCTCACGATCACAGAAGAAGAATTTTTCGATTTCGTCTGCACGAAACCGATGGCTGCCGCAAAGGCAATCTACACTTCCCTTACCGGCTTCAGCCCGCTGATGGCGGAGGAAGTCTGCTGCCGCGCCGGCATCGACGGCGGATTTGCGGTCAATGCACTCGAAGAAAATGCGAAGCTTCATCTGTTCCGCACCTTCTCTTATCTGATTGAGGATATCAAAAACGGCGCATTTACGCCGAACATCGTATACCAGGGCGATGAGCCGAAAGAATTTTCCGCACTGAAACTGACGCAGTATCAGGATTTGCGTGAGGAAACATACGATTCGATCTCCGGTGTGCTGGAAACGTACTATGCCATGAAAAACCGCATCACCCGCATCCGTCAGAAATCTTCCGATCTGCGCCGTGTCGTCAATACCGCACTCGAACGGAATGTCAAAAAATACGACCTGCAGCAGAAACAGTTAAAAGACACCGACAAGAGGGAAAAATACCGGATTTACGGTGAGCTTTTAAATACGTACGGCTACAGCTGCCAGCCGGGCGATACTTCGCTGAAAGCCGTCAATTACTATAACGGCGAGGAAATCACGATTCCGCTCGACGGAACGCTCTCTGCCGGCGAAAATGCGAAAAAATACTTCGACCGCTACGGAAAGCTGAAGCGGACCCGTGAGGCACTCGAGGAACTTCTTGTCGAGACGAAAGAGGAAATCGACCATCTCGAATCCATCAGCACGGCGCTTGATATTGCGCTCGATGAGGCGGATCTGGTGCAGTTAAAAGAAGAGCTGATCGAGTACGGCTACATCCGCCGCAAGGGACCGACAGGGAAAAAGCAGAAAATCACCTCCCATCCGTTCCACTACCGCTCTTCCGAGGGCTTTGACATTTATGTCGGCAAGAACAACTTCCAGAACGAGGAACTTTCGTTTAAATTCGCCTCCGGCAACGACTGGTGGTTCCACGCGAAAGGCCAGCCGGGCAGCCATGTCATCGTAAAGACGAACGGTAAAGAGCTGCCGGATTCCGTCTACGAAGAGGCCGCTGCTCTCGCCGCCTATTACTCGAAAGGCAGACAGGCACCGAAGGTGGAAATCGACTACACCTTAAAGAAAAACCTGCGCAAACCAAACGGAAGCAAACCGGGCTTCGTTGTTTATTACACCAATTACTCCATGATGGCGGAGCCGAACATCCGCAATCTTCAGGAAGTACAGGACTAAATTCAGAATACAAAAGACTTTTCGCACATTCCTATCTGTTCCTCTTTGCGAAAAGTCTTTTTTTCGTAAAATTTAATACTTCCTTCATTTCTTTTTCGATGCTCTATGGTATACTTCTTAATATGGAAAAAGATTCCAGACGTGATCTTTTTCAAACAAACCACAGTGAGGCTGTCTCTTCTTTATCAGAACAGCCGGAGAGGAATATAACTGTTATGAACAAAACAATTCCCGAAATCATTCACCGCCGTGTTCCAACGACGCGTTATGAGGCAGACCCTTCCGAAGGCCTTTCCGCCGAGCAGGTTGCCGAGTACCGCGAGAACGGCTGGACCAACCGCGCGGTGGAGCCTCCGTCCAAGACAACGGCCGAGATCGTAAAGAGCAATGTCTGTACGTATTTCAACCTGATTTTTCTGATTATTGCCATCTTTCTGATCCTTGCCGGTTCGTTCCGGGATCTTACGTTTCTGCCGGTCATCATCGCGAACACGCTGATCGGTATTGTACAGGAGATCAAGGCGAAAAAGACGCTGGAAAAGCTGTCTGTTTTAAACGCGCCGAAGGCTACTGCAATCCGTGACGGGGCTGAGATAACACTCGCCGCGGAGGATCTCGTACTCGATGATATTGTTGTATTTACCGCAGGAAAACAGATCTGCGCTGATGCCGTCGTGCTTGAAGGTGAGGTACAGGTCAACGAATCGCTGCTTACCGGTGAATCCGATGAGATTACCAAGCGCCCGGGCGACGAGCTGATGTCCGGAAGTTTTATCGTCTCCGGAAGCTGCAAGAGCCGTCTGACCCAGGTCGGTGAAGATTCCTACATTTCCCGTCTGACCCTCGAGGCAAAGGCCATGAAAGAGGGCGAACAGTCCGAGATGATCCGCTCCCTCAACAAGCTGGTAAAGGTTGTCGGCATTCTGATCATTCCGATCGGTCTTCTGCTCTTCGGCCAGCAGTTTTTCGTCTCCCACGAAACGTTCCGTGAGAGCATTACCTCGATGGTGGCCGCCGTGCTCGGCATGATCCCAGAAGGTCTTTACCTGCTTGCAAGCGTTGCCCTTGCCGTCAGCGTTATGCGGCTGGCTTCGCAGAAGGTTCTCGTGCATGATATGAAATGTATCGAGACGCTGGCTCGCGTCAACGTGCTCTGTGTCGATAAGACGGGAACCATCACCGAGACAACTATGAAAGTACATGATCTGATTCTGGTCGGCTCCAGTTCAGTCCCTGATACAGAATCCGGCGAAAATGCTCCCGCACCGCAGAAAGAAGAGCTTTCCCTCGCGGTCGGTGATTTCGCATCTGCCATGTCAAACGACAACATTACTATGGCGGCACTGAAAGAATATTTTAAAGACAACAACGGCAAAACTGCCGTTTCGATGACTTCGTTCTCCTCGGAATTCAAGTATTCCAGTGTGACATTTTCGGATGTCTCCTACGTGCTCGGTGCCCCGGAGTTCGTTCTCCGCGATGATTTTGCACGCTATCAGAGTGAAATTGAAGCGTATACCTCAAAGGGATTCCGTCTCCTCGTCTTCGGCACATCCGAAACTGTACCGGATGGAAAAGCACTCTCCGGCCGTGTCACGCCGCTTGGCTACGTGCTTCTCTCCAATCCGATCCGAAAAGAAGCACCGGAAACGTTCCGCTACTTCGAAGATCAGGGTGTCCATGTCAAGGTCATCTCCGGTGATACTCCGGTAACGGTATCTGAGGTTGCCCGCCAGGCAGGGATTGCGCACGCAGAGGATTATATTGATGCTTCCACTCTAAAGACACCAGAAGAGCTCGAAGAAGCAATCCTGAAATACACCGTGTTCGGCCGTGTCACACCAGACCAAAAACGCCAGTTTGTCCAGGCTTTAAAGAAAAACGGCAAGACCGTTGCGATGACCGGCGATGGTGTCAACGATGTGCTCGCATTAAAGGATGCCGACTGCTCCGTTGCGATGGCATCCGGAAGTGACGCTGCCGCACAGGCTGCACAGCTCGTTCTGCTGGACAACGACTTTTCGAAGATGCCTTCTGTCGTACTGGAAGGCCGCCGCGTTGTCAACAACCTGCAGCGCTCGGGAACGCTGTTCCTGGTAAAGAACATTTTCTCGTTCCTGCTGTCCATCTTCTCACTGATCTCGATGGTGACGTATCCGCTGGAGCCGTCCCAGATCTCGCTGATCAGTATGTTTACGATCGGTATTCCAGGCTTCCTGCTCTCGCTAATGCCGAACAAAAACCGGATCGAGGGCCACTTTATCACGAACATTCTGACACGGGCCCTGCCTGCGGCGCTGACCGACTTTTTGATGGTCGCAACACTCGTCGTCTTCGGCCAGGAATTTGCGGTCGGCTCGGAAGATATTTCGACCGCTGCCACCGTACTGCTCGCCATTGTCGGTTTTATGATTCTCTACCGGATCAGCAAGCCGCTCAACTGGATGCGCTGGACGATCCTGATCGGCTCGATTATTGCCTTCATTTTCTGCAGTACCTATCTGAACCAGCTGTTCGCCATTTCTGATATGTCCAGAAAATGTATCATGCTGCTGGTCGTATTCTCTGTCGCAACAGAGCCGGTTCTGCGATATTTGAGCATCCTCGTGGATTCCATTTCCTCTTTTTACCGGAAGCAGAAAATTTTCTTCCTGCGAAAACGGGAAGCGAGAAAAGCGAAATAAAACGTAAAACCAAACATCAAAAATGCCGTACAGCGTTGGAAATTTTTCTCCGCCTGTACGGCATTTTTTGATTTACCAATCACAGTTTCTTACTTTCTCATCTCCGGATCTTCCGCGTAATGCGTCCGCTCGCCGCCGATGTATTTCGGTCTTGTCCGCGCGCAGACAACGTGCGCATCTCCGATCGTTTTCTGCGATACCCGGACCGGAACGGCTACTGCCTTCAGCTGCATGCCGATCAGCACATCACCGATATCAATACCTGCATGCGCCTGCACACGCTCTACGGTGACAGCGTCCTCCAATCCATAGTATGCCGCCATCGCAAACGATCCGCCGCCATGCAGCCACGGTACCGCGCAGACCGGCTCGTAACCGTATTTTTCTGCCGCCGCACGCTCCAGAACAACCGCGCGGTTCAGATGCTCACAGCACTGCGCCGCCAGATACAGCCCGTGCTCCTTCGTACACGCATACAGCGCCTCAAACACCGCCTGCCCGATCTCCTGGCTGGAATCCGTTCCGAGCTTACTGTTGTGAATTTCACTCGAAGAACATCCCACTACCAGAATCTGTCCCGGTTTCATCTGCGCCGTCGTAATCAGCTCCTCTGCGACGGCACGTACTTCCTGTCTGATTGTTTCAAGATCCATTTTGTATCCCTCCTTGCTAAACAGCAATATTTATGCAAAAGGAGACTGACTCTTTTTCCAAGAATCAGCCTCCTTTCTTCAGCTTACATAATTATTATTTCTGAACGATATTCACAATTCTTCCCGGTACGTAAATTTCTTTTACGATATTTCCGGTCAGTTTGTCTGCAACTGCCTCTTTTGCAGCGGCGATTGCGGTCTCTTTATCTGCATCTTTGGCGATTTTGATCGTTCCGCGCATTTTGCCGTTGATCTGAACAGCGATCTCGGCTACTGCCTCTACGGTCTTCTCCTCGTCAAACTCCGGCCATGCGGTCTGATACAGACGGCCTTCGTATCCAAGGTCTGCCCACAGTTCCTCGGTCATATGCGGTGCAACCGGATTCAGCAGGATCAGAAGGGTTTCGAACTCTTTTCTCGTTACTTTTCCGGCTTTGTAGAACTCGTTGACCAGGGTCATCATGGCTGCGATCGCTGTGTTGTATTTCAGGGACTCATAGTCGCTGGATACTTTCTTGATGGTCTGGTGCATTTTGGACTCCAGCTCTTTGGAGTAGGAATCTCCGTCTACCAAGCTGTCCTGCAGTTTCCATACACGCTCGAGGAAACGACGGCATCCTTTTACGCCTTCCTGAGACCAGGATGCACTTAAGTCGAAGGCACCGATGAACATCTCGTACGTACGCAGGGTATCTGCACCGAACTCAGCTACGATATCATCCGGGTTGACAACGTTTCCACGGGATTTACTCATCTTCTCGCCGTTCTCGCCGAGGATCATTCCGTGGGAAGTACGTTTCTGATACGGTTCCGGGCAGGTAACTACGCCCTGATCGTACAGGAATTTATGCCAGAAACGGGAATACAGAAGGTGAAGGGTGGTGTGCTCCATTCCTCCGTTGTACCAGTCAACCGGCAGCCAGTATTTCATAGCTTCTTTGCTTGCCAGAGCCTCTTTGTTCTTCGGATCGGTATAGCGGATGTAATACCAGGAAGAACCAGCCCACTGCGGCATGGTATCGGTCTCACGTTTTGCAGGTCCTCCGCAGCACGGGCAGGTGGTGTTGACCCAGTCTGTCATGGCAGCCAGCGGAGACTCGCCGTTATCGGTCGGCATGTAGCTCTCTACATCCGGCAGCTCCAGCGGAAGGGATTCTTCCGGAACCGGAACGTAACCGCATTTGTCGCAGTGTACGATCGGAATTGGCTCACCCCAGTAACGCTGACGGGAGAATACCCAGTCACGCAGCTTATAGTTTGTTTTTGCTTTTCCAACGTGGTTCTCTTCGAGCCACTCAAGAATTTTCTTTTTTGCTTCCGCAACGGAAAGTCCGTTCAGGAAACCGGAGTTGACAAGAGTTCCCTCTGCAACGTCGGTGTAAACTTCGTTCTGTACGTCGCCGCCTGCAACAACCTCGATGATCGGCATGTTGAATTTCTTTGCGAACTCCCAGTCACGCTCATCGTGTGCCGGTACTGCCATGATGGCGCCGGTGCCGTAGCTCATCAGTACATAGTCGGAAATCCAGATCGGGATCTCTTTTCCATTAACCGGGTTGACTGCGGAAAGTCCGTCGATCATGACACCGGTCTTGTCTTTTGCAAGCTCGGAACGCTCGAAATCGGATTTTCTGGCTGCCATCTCACGGTATGCGCAGACCTCATCCCAGTTCTTGATCTCATCTTTGTACTGGTCGATGTACGGATGCTCCGGGGAGAGTACCATGTACGTAACACCGAACAGGGTATCCGGGCGTGTGGTGTAGATAGTCAGCTTCTCCGGTTTATCTTTCAGGGAGAAATCAACCTCCGCTCCGTGGGAACGTCCGATCCAGTTTTTCTGGGAAGTTTTGACACGCTCAATATAGTCAACGCCGTCCAGACCGTCGATCAGCTTGTCTGCATACTCGGTAATCTTCAGCATCCACTCGCTCTTTACTTTGCGGACAACCGGGCTTCCGCAGCGCTCGCACACGCCGTTTACAACTTCCTCGTTTGCAAGACCTACCTTACAGGAAGTACACCAGTTGATCGGCATTTCTTTTTTATATGCCAGTCCGGCTTTGAAAAGTTTCAGGAAAATCCACTGGGTCCAGTGATAGTATTCCGGATCCGTCGTGTTGATCTCTCTGTCCCAGTCGAAGGAATATCCAAGAGACTGAAGCTGGTCTTTGAAGTGATGTACGTTGTTTTTGGTAACGATCTTCGGATGAATGTGGTTTTTGATCGCATAGTTCTCCGTTGGAAGACCAAATGCATCCCAGCCCATCGGATACAGAACGTTGTAACCCTGCATTCTGCGCTTTCTGGCTACAATGTCCAGTGCAGTGTACGGACGCGGATGGCCTACGTGAAGTCCCTGTCCTGACGGATACGGAAATTCAACGAGTGCGTAGTATTTCGGTTTTGTATAATCATCTGTGGCGGCAAAGGCTTTTTCATCCTGCCAGATCTTCTGCCACTTTTTTTCAATGTCCTGTGGCTCATATCTTTTACTCATAGGTAACCTCCTGCATGTTCAAGTTCAAAGTTCTTTTTTCTCACACCGCCGCCTAGGACAGCATGCACATTTGAACATATAGCTGTATTCTATCACTCTTTCCCTGTTTTTACAATTTATTTTTTCCTATATCCTCCGTTTTTCTTCAAAAACCGCAGAAAAATCCGGTTTCCGGGCGAATTCTGCTCCCGAAACCGGATTTTCTCTGTTTTATCACACTATTTTATAAAGCTTTATTCTTCTGCTTTTTCAACCTTCGAAGCTCTTGCCTCAATCTCTTTTGCCTGGATATCGGACGGAGCCTGCTCATATCTCGCAAACTCATAGGAGAAATCACCGCTTCCGCCTGTCATGGAGCGGAGTGTTGTGCCGTATCCGTAGATCTCAAGTTCCGGAACATCAGCCTCGATAATCGTATGGCCCTTGTGATCCGGATTCATGCCGAGCACACGGCCGCGGCGTTTGTTGAGATCGCCCATGATATCGCCGGTGTATTTATCGTCTACAGTGATCTTCATCGAAACGATCGGCTCAAGGAGAACCGGGGATGCTTCCATAAAGCCTTTCTTGAACGCCTGGATCGCTGCGGTCTTGAATGCCATCTCGGAGGAGTCTACCGGATGATAAGAACCATCATACAGAACGGCTTTGACGCCGACTACCGGATAAGCAGCCAGAGGGCCTTTCTGTACGGCTTCCTGGATACCTTTTTCAACAGCCGGGAAGTAGTTCTTCGGAACGGCGCCGCCGACAACTTCCTGCTCGAAAACGTATGGTTTCTCGAGATCTCCGGAAGCGGAGAAGCGCATTTTTACATGACCGTACTGGCCGTGGCCGCCGGACTGTTTTTTGTATTTTGCTTCTACATCCGAATTTTTGCGGATCGTCTCGCGGAAGGCTACCTTCGGACGGGACAGCTCTACTTCTACTTTGTAGCGCTCCAGCAGCTTGCTGACGATAATATCGATGTGCTGGTCGCCCATGCCGTACAGCAATGTCTGATGGTTTGCAGAATCATTGACTGCCTTCATAGTCAGGTCTTCCTGCATCATCTTGGCAAAGGCCTGGGAGATCTTATCTACATCGGCTTTGTTCTTCGGTTTATATCGTTTTGCGGTGTACGGAGTCGAAACATCCGGTTTTCCGTAGCGGACCTGATTGTTCTTTGTCGCAAGGGAATCGCCGGTTCTTGCATCGCCGAGTTTTGCGATGGCACCGATATCTCCTGCATGAAGCTCCGGTACTTCGATCGGCTTGGAGCCTTCGAGCACGTACAGCTTGCTCAGTTTTTCTTCGGATTCCTGATCTACATTATAGAGCACATCATCGCTTTTAATAACGCCGGAGCAAACCTTAATCATTGAATATTTTCCAAGGAACGGATCCACGATCGTCTTGAAAATGGTCGCGCTCTTCGGTTTCGCGAAGTCGTAATTTGCCTCGAAAATTTCGTTCGTATTGAGATTGATGCCGGCACACGGACGGGTGGACGGATCCGGGAAGTATCCGCAGATATCATCCAGAAGGTTCGATACGCCCTGCAGATTGACCGGGGAGCCCATGCATACCGGAACGATGGTGCCGTCTCCTACGTTCATGGCAAGCGCTGCGGAAATCTCTGCTACCGAGAACTCTTCTCCGCCAAAGTAGCGGTCCATAAACTCTTCACTTGTTTCTGCCACAGATTCCATCAGGGTTTCACGGTACTTCTCCAGATATTCTACGGAGTAATCCGGAATCGGGCATTCTTCTTTTTTATCTTTTTCGATATATCTGCGGCCTTTGTTCTTTACAATATTGATATATCCTACAAATTTACCGTTTTCACGCAGAGGCATATGAAGCGGTGCGATTCGTTTTCCGTACAGTTCGGTGAGCTGCTCAACGACTTCTCGGTAGCTGACATCGTCCTGATCCATTTCCGTTACGAAGATCATACGCGGAAGATTGTATTTCTCGCAGAGTTCCCATGCTTTCTGGGTTCCGACCTGCACGCCGGCCTTTCCGGATACCACGATTACAGCGGCATCTGCTGCGGAAGCGGCTTCCTGTGCTTCTCCTACGAAATCAAACATTCCAGGAGTATCCAGAACATTGATCTTATTTTTTCCCCATACGACCGGGACAAGCGTTGTGGAAATAGAGCATTTACGCTTGATTTCTTCTTTGTCAAAATCGCTGACGGTATTTCCGTCCGTCACTTTTCCGAGACGGTTTGTCATACCGGAAAGATAAGCCATAGCTTCGGTCAGACTTGTCTTTCCGGAGCCGCTGTGCCCCAGCAGCACCACATTTCTGATTCGGTCAGTTCTAAAAACGTCCATATGTAATACCTCCCATGTAAGTAAATTTGCAGATTGCAAGGCCGCTCTTATTCGCCTTTCTGCTTTTTATCAAGATTCACGTCTTCCGCTCCTCTTATCATAGTCACTATTCTACTAAAGTTTTTGCTTTTTTGCAAGTATATTATTCATATTTCACAATATATTTCTGAATTTTTAAATTTTATATGTATTTTAGCTGGTTATTCTGCCTTTCTTCCGCTTTTCTGTCTGGCTTTTCTGTGGAATCTGCCGGATTTTGCAAAACAAGCAAGATTGCTGCCTTTCAAAAATACTTTGTCACTTTAAAGCAAGAAATCTTTGACATTTGATTTCAGATGCTTTACAATGTCTTTTATACGATTTACCTACGAA
Source organism: Blautia sp. AF14-40 (assembly GCF_003479665.1). NCBI lineage: Bacteria > Bacillati > Bacillota > Clostridia > Lachnospirales > Lachnospiraceae > Blautia > Blautia sp. AF14-40. The sequence continues at coordinate 17,770 of NZ_QUHK01000011.1, read as the reverse complement.
AATTGTCAGAAAGGACTACTTGAATTATGTGTGATACATCCGAAAAAATCTGTATCGGCTTTATCGGCCTTGGCCTCATCGGCGGCTCCATTGCAAAAACCCTCAGAAAGGTTCACCCGGAGTATAAACTGATGGCCTACTGCCGCACCAAAGCGACGATCGAAGAGGCAATTCAGGAAGGCGTGATTGATATCGCGCTGGAAGAACGGGACGACCGCTTTGCCGACTGTGACTATATCTTCTTATGTGCTCCTGTCAGCACCAACATCTCCTATCTTCCATTCGTGAAAGGCATCGCAAAACCGGGCTGTATCATCACAGACGTCGGAAGTGTAAAAGGAGAAATCCATCAGGCGGTTGAGACCCTCGGCATGACGCACCAGTTTATCGGCGGCCATCCGATGGCAGGCTCCGAAAAGACGGGATATTCCAGCGCCACCGATTACCTGCTGGAAAATGCTTACTATATGATTACACCCGGACCAGATGTTGAGATCGCGACAGTTTCCGCTTTCGTTGATCTTGTCCAGTCCTTAAAGGCGATCCCGATGGTTTTAACATACGAAGAGCACGACTACATCACCGCAGGTGTCAGTCATCTGCCGCATATCGTTGCCGCTACCCTGGTCAATGCGCTCGCATCCCTGGACACACCGGAAGAGCAGATGAAAACCGTTGCTGCAGGCGGCTTCAAGGACATCACCCGCATCGCTTCCTCCTCCCCGGAGGTATGGCAGCAGATCTGTCTCTCAAACCAGAAGCAGCTCTCGAATGTGCTGGATTCCTATATCCGCCTTCTCGTCCAGGCAAAATACCTGGTTGACAACAAAAAAGGCCACGAGCTCTACAATATGTTTGAGAGTTCCCGCGAATACCGGAATTCCATGGAAGATTCTTCCTATGGACCGACAAAGAAAGAATACGTCGTTTACTGCGACCTGCTCGATGAAGCCGGCGGAATCGCAGCCGTTACAACAATTCTTGCCATCAACCAGATCAGTATTAAAAATATCGGCATTACGCATAACCGCGAGTTCGAAGAGGGTGCTCTCCGCATTGAATTTTATGAAGAGCAGGCAGGCATTCTTGCCCGGAAGGTCTTAAAAGACCATGGCTATACCATTCATATCCGCAATTAAAAGCGCGTATATCTTGACAGGAGGAAGTTACGTTATGCAGTTCCAGAAAGCAGTACGTCCTCTGCGCGGAGAAATCTCCGTGCCGGGCGATAAATCCATTTCCCACCGCGCCGTCATGTTCGGTGCCATTTCAGAGGGAACCACAGAAGTCACAAACTTTTTACAGGGTGCCGACTGTCTCTCCACCATCTCCTGCTTCCGCAGTATGGGCATTGAGATCGAGAACACGCCGGAGCGCATTCTCGTTCATGGAAAAGGCCTGCACGGGCTTTCGGCTCCGTCCGCCGTTCTCGACTGCGGAAACAGCGGAACAACGGCACGCCTGATCTCCGGCATTCTTGCCGGCCAGAACTTTTCCAGTACACTGACCGGTGACGCTTCCATTCAGAAACGGCCGATGGGACGCATCATCAATCCGCTGACCCAGATGGGCGCTTCCATCCGCAGTATTCCGGAAAACGGCTGCGCGCCGCTTGCGATCAACGGCCATCCGCTCCACGCCATCTCCTATCTTTCGCCGGTCGCATCCGCACAGGTCAAATCGTGTGTCCTGCTTGCCGGACTGTATGCTGACGGAAAAACAAGCGTTACCGAACCGGCTCTTTCCAGAAACCATACGGAGCTGATGCTGAAATTCTTCGGCGCCGACGTTGCCTCCGAAGGGCTGACCGCATCGGTTCTGCCGGACCCGGATCTCCATGGAAATCTCGTCCGTGTGCCGGGAGATATTTCCTCCGCCGCCTACTTCATCGCCGCCGCGCTGATGGTTCCAGGCTCTGAGGTGCTCCTGAAAAATGTCGGCATCAACCCGACCCGCGACGGTATGCTCCGCGTCTGCCGCGCCATGGGTGCTGACATCACACTTCTGAATGAGCAGAACTCCGGCGGAGAACCGGTTGCAGACCTTCTCGTGCGCTATACGCCGTCTCTTTCCGGCACCGTCATCGAGGGCGAACTGATCCCGACCCTGATCGATGAAATCCCGATCATCGCGGTTCTTGCCGCCACAGCGAACGGTACAACCGTGATCCGGAATGCGGAGGAGCTGAAAGTCAAAGAATCGAACCGTCTTGATATCATGGTAAACGAACTCACCGCGATGGGTGTTTCCCTGGAAGGCACGGACGACGGCATGATCATTGAGGGCGGAAAACCGTTCCACGGCGCCCAAATCGACAGCCGCCTCGACCACCGCATTGCGATGTCGTTTGCAATCGCTTCGCTTGCCGCAGAGACACCGACGGAAATCCTGCGCGCCGGCTGTGTGGATATCTCGTATCCGACATTCTACCAGGATCTGGCACGGCTGCAGGCATAAAAAACGTTTAAACAAAAAATGGATTGTGAAGATCATTTCCTCACAATCCATTTTTTTGCTTTTACCCTGTTCTTCCGGCCGTCCCAACCGTTTCTCCCTGCCGTACCCGCGTTTCGATTCCAAGCCGCGAATAATTCCAGATCCGTTTTTCCGGCACTGCGCTTCCCTTCTGTGCCAGAACGATCACTGTCGAACCACCGAAGGCAAAATAGCCTTTCTCTTCGCCGCGCTGTACACGTCTCGCCGCTCCGGCATTTTCATTGACAATCTTTCCGACCATCATCGCGCCGACCTCCATCTGCAGCAGTGTGCCGAAATTTGCGGACTGCAGCAGCGTGTAGGTTCTCGTATTTTCTTTATAGATCGGGCAAAAATCATTCGCCGCCGGATTGACCGTGTGGAGCACACCCTCAATCCGCCGTTCCGTCGAACAGACGCCGTCATCCACAAAGAGATACCGGTGATAATCGTCCACGGAAAGCCGAAACAGAAATAACGTTCCGCCCTCATACCGTTTTGCCAGCTTCCGGTCGCGCAGAAGCTGTTCCAGCGTATATTCTGTGTTCTTGATCTCAAACTTCCCGTTCTCATGAATCGGATAAACCGTAAGCCGCGCATCACACGGGCTGATAAAATCCTGCGGCGCATTGGAAAACGGACGTGCATCCATTTTCAGCTTCCGCACAAAGAAATCATTGAACGAGATAAACTGCTTTGCGGTACATTCCTTCAGTGAAATATGATTTTTCTTTACAAACGGTGCAACCAGCGGCACCGATAAGCGGCTGTCCAGAAAGCAGCCTGCCGCACGAGATACAAATGACTGAACCAGCGGCTGCATCGCGGCTCTTCCGGCGGCATGGCTGTACATCATGTGCAGAAAACGGTCCTGCAGATCATTTTCCTCGCGGATCAGATCAAGCTTTGGATGATTTTTCCCCTGTTTTCGGTAAGGATAAGCGCAGAGTCTCAAATCGTTCTTCCTCCCTTCCAGATCAGAAGTCCGCGGAGCACAGCCACTCCAACGACCGCTACCAGCACAGCAAGCTCTTTATTCGTCGGCTTGCGGAAGCGGAAATCCGTGATAAACAAAACGCCGACCGCCAGCACCAGCAGATGCAGCCAGATCAGAAAGTATCCGCGGCAGAGCGGTGCAAAGACGAACAGCAGCGGCAAAGCTACTGACATCGAGGTAATCGGCAGTCCCTGGTAATATTTCCGGTTCTCCGAAGTTTCATTCTGACGCTTCTCTTCCATCACGTTAAAATATCCCAGACGGATCACGCCCGCAAGACCGTAGAAAATAAGAATCGGAATGCTGTAAAAATGTGTCATGCCAAGCTCATAGCAGAGCACGATCGGAAAGACGCCGAAACAAACCACATCGCAGAGCGAATCGATCTGAATGCCGAACCGCTTTTCATCTTCGGTCCTGTTTTTCTTCGTCCGCGCAATTTTTCCATCGAACATATCGCACAGTCCGGAAAAAGCAAGACAAAAAATCGCCCAGTTAAAGTGCCCCCGCGTTGCAAGAAAAATGCCGCTGATGGACGATGCAAAGCTGATATATGTTAATATTACGGTATAATCATAGAACCCTATCATATGTAGTTCCCCCTCTTTTTTCTCTTTTCGTATTCCCGATCGTAAGCTGTGCGACGATGGTAAAGACTGCACTCACCAGCAGTTCCCCGTAGTAGCCGAGCCCTCTGGAAAGCACCATTGCCGGAAGAAGCAGCGTGCTTCCAAAGACCGGCGGGAAAATTTTCAGGAACAGTGTCTCGCTGATTCCCATTCCTCCCGGAAGCGGCAGCATGTCAACCGATACGGAAATGACCGCCTGCAGCAGCACAATGGTGATAAAGGAAATGCCTGATAAATGGAAGGCGTGGTATACAAACCATGTTGCTGCAAATAAAGCAAACCTCTGTGCAAAGGTAATCGCAAGGACATTGACCAGCACCATTTTGTGGGTGCCAAGATACGCTGCCGTATTCTGGTAGACTTCCATGGAAGCTTCCAGTTTTTTCAGGCGGCTTTCTTTTCGTTTCATCAAATGCAGTTTTTCCACGATTTTCAGTCCCAAAACCAGAATTGTCCGCGCAAGCGCCGGATGAAAAACCAGAATAAGCATGGCTGTGACACAGAAGACATTCAGACCGATTCCCAGATAGAAAACCGGAAGGATTTCCGTCAGATACCGGTGCAGGAAGCCCTGTCCGAACAGAACAAGCCCAAGTCCCACCACGACCAGCACCGCTTTGTAGGTGATCGTGACGATCATCAGAATCACCGTTGATACCGGAAGAGATATTTTCTCCTTTTTCATATAGTAAAGCTGCATCGGCTGGCCGCCGCTTGCGGACGGTGTGATACAGCTGAAAAAGAATCCGACGGAAGAAAACAGAAAACATGTCCGCTTCTTCACCGGAATCTGGAAGGAATGCATCATGTACCAGATGATGATCGATTCTCCCCAGATAAAAAACACGACACAGAACAGTCCCGGCAACAGCCACCGCACATCTGCCCGCCGCATTGCTTCCATCATTGCGCCAAGGTCTTCGCCGTGGAAAACACCGTATATCGTCAACGCAAAAATCACAACGAGAAAAACGGTATTCACGATCATTTTTTTCTTACTCTGCACGGCGTTTCCACCTCCTTCGTTCCAATATCATGCCATACCATGTACCAAGATGCGTGCGTCCCGCGATCTGCCACGTCACTTCTGCCAGAAGCGCTCCGCCAATCACATCTGCAATCACATGCTGCTTTGTTGTCAGCGTAGAGACAAACACGGCAAGTGCCGCCCAGAAAGAGAACCGCTGATACCAGCGCGGAATCTCCCGTCTGCTGCGGACTGCGATATAGCAGAACCAGCTGTTCAGGCAGTGAATCGATGGGAACAAATTGTCCGCCGCATCCATCTGGTAGAGCAAGGCAAGCATCTGATTCCAGAATCCCTGTTCCGGGATCGACGGCCTTACGTTCGTTGTCGGCAGCAGCAGATAAAATGCCATACAGACAAGCCGCGCCAGAACATCTGCTGCAAAGAACCGCCAGACAAATTCTTTCTCTCTGCTTGCGGCAATCAGATAATTTACAATCCAGACCAGATAACAGCCAAAATAAATCACGATCGTCCACGGGATCACCGGGATCTGCTGGTCCAGCACCGTTTCTATATTGTAATGTTTCCACGAACTGGTAAACGGCCGCGTTCCAAAATAAGCGATAAAATTCGCTGTCAGCGTCAGAATTAGCGGCAGGATACCATAGCATGGAAACTTTCTTCTCTCGTCTCTCTTCAAAATCCGTCCTCCCTTGTCTCAAACACGTATCAGTATACGCAAAAACATTCCCTGACACAACCCAGTTCCGCTCGTTTTCAGAAACCTTAATAAAATCTTCTGTTTTTCGGCAGGGAAAAAGAAAGATTTAGAAGATTCGCAGAGAAAAAAACGACCATATAGGGCTTCACGGGTGTTCCTATATGGTCGTTTTCTTTCAGCATCGTATTTTTGTCATAAACGAATTTTTTATTCAATCATCATGGCATCGCCGAAGGAGAAAAAGCGGTATTTTTCTCTTACAGCCTCTTCATAAGCTGCCATAATATGCTCTTTTCCAGCCAGTGCCGATACCAGCATCACCAGTGTGGACTCCGGCAGATGGAAATTGGTGATCAGTCCGTCGATCATCTTGAAGCGGTAACCCGGATAGATAAAGATCTCGGTCCAGCCGCTTCCGGCTTTTAAAATGCCGTCCTCGCCGGTTGCCGACTCCAGAGTACGGCAGCTCGTTGTTCCGACTGCGATCACACGGCCGCCTGCTGCTTTCGTATCGTTGATCAGTTTTGCCTGATCTTCTTCTACCACATAGAACTCAGAGTGCATGTGATGCTGGGTGACATCCTCCACTTTCACCGGACGGAAGGTGCCAAGGCCGACATGCAGGGTTACATGGGCGATCTTTACACCGGCATCCTGTACCTGCTGCAGAAGCTCTTTTGTAAAGTGCAGTCCTGCGGTCGGAGCGGCTGCGCTTCCCTCGTGTTTCGCGTATACCGTCTGGTAGCGGTTCTTGTCCTGCAGTTTGTGTGTGATATACGGCGGCAGCGGCATCTCGCCAAGCTGGTCGAGGATCTCCTCGAAAATGCCGTCGTAATGGAACTGGATCAGACGGTTTCCCTCATCGACAATATCTACAACCTCTCCGGTCAGAATGCCGTCGCCGAAGGAGATCACCGTGCCGACCTTACATTTTTTGCCCGGTTTTACCAGCGTTTCCCAGATGTCATTTTCTTTTCTCTTTAAAAGAAGAATCTCAATTGCCGCATCCGTTCCGACCTTGGAACCATAAAGACGTGCCGGAATTACCTTCGTATCATTGATAACCAGACAGTCGCCTGGTTTCAGATACTGCAGAATATCACGGAAATGACCATGCTTATATTCACCTGTCGTTTTATCCAGATGCATCAGGCGGGAAGCGCTGCGGTCTTCCAGCGGATCCTGTGCAATCAGTTCTTTTGGCAGATCATAATAAAAATCTGATGTTTTCATTTGTTTCCTCCATTCTATGGCAGCCGGCATGATTCGCCGGATTTGCTCTGTTCATTCAACTTTTTTTGCCCAACGGATCCATTATAGCATTTTCCGTACTTTCTGACAAGGAATTCTCTCGAATCCCAATCATCTCCTGTGTGGTCTACTCGATCACTGCCCGGCTTCCTACACCATCCCGGCTTCGATTTTTCGTCACAATGATTTTTTTCTCAATCCGCTCTTTTAACTTGGGCACATGAGAAATAATTCCGACCAGACAGTTTCCATCCGCCAGACCTTCCAGTGCTTTCACCGCCTGATTCAGGGACTCTTCATCGAGAGAACCAAAACCTTCGTCCACAAACATGGAATCTAACCGGATTCCTCCTGCATACGACTGAATTTCATCTGACAGGCCAAGTGCCAGCGAAAGCGATGCCTGAAACGATTCGCCGCCGGAGAGCGTGCGGACACTCCGCTCCGTTCCGTTATAATGGTCAATCACATTCAGTTCCAATCCGGCTTTTTCTTTCTTATTCGTGCCGTCTTCCTGCCGTTTCAGCTCATACTGTCCCTGGCTCATCGTCAGGAAACGCACATTGGCTTTTCGCAGAATCCGGTCAAAATACGCCATCTGCACATACGTTTCCAGTTCAATCTTTTGCTTTCCGCTCACATTTCCACATGCGGTATCCGCAAGCGCATTGACCCATTTGTACTCTTCTTCCACGGTCTGCATCTGACTTTGCTGATTCCGAATGGCATCATATGTGTTCTGATTCGTATTTGCCGCGTGATACTGCTCGTTATAACGCTGATCCAGAACCTGTTTCTGTTCGGAAAGTCCCCTTAAATCTTCCTGTAATTCTATTTCTGACGGGAGTGGCTGTTCCTGTGAATCCGCTGTTTCTAACGCCTGAATCGCCGTAAGCGCCGCCTGTACTTCCATCAGTTTTTTCTGTATGGCATCCAGTTCCTCTTTTGCTGTTTTCTGTGCTTCTTCCAGCCGTTCTTTCTGTGCTTCCCAGGCTGCAATATGTTCCAGAAGTTCTGTTTCTTCTTTTCCCGCAAGCTGCGCCTCTTTTTCCCGGATCCTTTCCAGCAGTGCTTTTCTTTCAGCCTTTTGTTCCGTTTCCCGCAGCTCTTTTTTGCGAATTTCCTGTTCTCTTTGCTCCGTTTTCTGTGTTTCCTCCTGGATTTCCTGTCGGATCTTTTTCAGTTCCTCCTGTTCTGCAAGAATACATTGTTTCTGTTCTGTCAGTTCTTTTCGCTTTTGTTTCAGCCAGTGCTGTTCCCATACAGACCGAATCCACAGTTCTCTTTCTGCATCTGCAAGTTTTTCTGCGATTTCCGATCCCGTAAATTCATTTATCTGTTTTTTCACCGTTTCTGCACTTACCAGATCCTTCAGCTGCTCCTTCCCTTCTCTAGGCTTGCCTTCGGATTTCGCTCCTGTTTTCTGCTGATCCTGTTCTGCCCAGATCGCTCTCTGCTCTTCCAGATTTTCCAGAAGTTTCTCTTCTTGTTCCTTCCATCTCTTCCGATCGCTTTGCAGTACTTCAAGACGGCTCCGCACCTTCTGCAGCCGCTCATGATCCTCTTTCCGCTCAGCTTCCGCTTTTTTCTGCCGTGCGATACATTCTGCACGGCGGCTCACCTTTGCCCGCGTGGCAGCAATCTCTCCCTCACACTGTTTCTGTCTGTTTTTCCGGAAGGAAATCACCTGGGCAATCTGATCAGCCAGGGATTTTCTGTCCTCGCTCTCCCCCGGACCCTTTCTTTGCGCAGGATTCTTTTTCTCCATAAAAGCAGTCGTTTTTTGCGCCTCCGCAATTTCTTTTTCCAACTGTTCTTCCAGTGCTCTTTTGGTTCCTTCTGCCCGGCCAAGCTGTGTCTGTTCCGCTGCAATGGTCTTTTTTATGCTTTCCAGTCTTTTCTGCCGTTCTGTCTGTCTTTTTTCCAGTTCCGCATATTCCATCTGACGTACTTTCTGTGTTTCTTCTTCCTTCCGAAGCTGCTCTGCCTTCTCGACCGCTTCCTGTTGAAATAAAACATCCGGCATCTGTGAAAGTCGCTTCTGTTCGTGTTCTTTCTGACTCTCGGGCAGTTCTCTTAACAGCCATTCCGTTAGCTGTGCACGTTTTTCCTTTACCTGTCTGCGGCAGCTGCCCGCAGCCTCGCTTTGTCCCGCAGCTGCTTCCTCCTGCATCCGAAGTTCTTCTTTCTTGTGATCCAGCGTTTCTTTATCTGGCGTATGTTCTGCTCGTCTGGCAGGCTGCGGATGATGAATAGCGCCGCAGACCGGGCATGGTTCTCCCTCTGTCAGTTTTTCTGCCAGAATTCCCGCCTGTGCATCCAGAAATAAAGATTCCATCGCCTGATATGTTTCCCGTAAAGCATCTCTCTTTTTGATTTCACGCTGGTATGCACCTTGCTTTTCTTCCAGTTCTTTGCGTCCCTGCTCCCAGCTTTCCAGCAGATTTTCCAGCGTTTCCAGCTTCTGGTGGTATTTTTCCTGCAGCAGCGCGGCTCCGTCTCTTTCGGCCAGATGTTCTGCCGTTGTCGCGATATCCGCCTGTAAGTTCTCTTCTTCCTTTCGCAGTTGTGTCACCTGCGCCGCAATCTGCGTCCTTTCAGCCGTCGTTCTCTCCAGCTGTTTTTTCGTTTCTTCTAAAGTGTGGATTTTCTGTTCCAGATTTTTCTTTTCATCCAGCAGTTTTTCGCAGACCTGATCCTGCCCGGCCAGCCTTTCTGCCTCTTCGGCTGCCCTGGCCGCTGTCTCCTCTGTTTCTTTTATTTTTTTACAAAGAACGCTTTCCTCTTCTTTGTTTGCCGTTTCCTCTTTGACTGCGCCTGCAATTGTCTCGCAGTATGCTTCCATCTGCTGTATCTGCTCTGCGGCATACGCTTCTTTTTGTTCCGTCCGTGCAAGTTTCACCTCCGCATCAGAGAGACGTTCTTCCCGTGCTTTCTTCTGTTCCAGGACTTTTTTTGCACGCTCCTGCTCTGTCTGAAGCTGTTCTTTTGCTTCTGTTGCTGCCTGCAGTTCCTTTTGCAGCTGTGTCATTGCACTTTGCTCCTGCTGCACTTTTCGCAGCAGTTCCAGACACACTTTTTCTTCCCGAATCCGCTCTTCCAACTGCTTACAAATCTCTGCCTCTTTCTCTGCCTGCTCACTTCTCTTTTTCTTTTCTTCTTCCTTCGGAAGCAGAGTCTCCCATTCTTTTTCTTTCTGCTCTTTCTCTTTTTGTCTCGTCTGTCGCTCTTTTATTTTTCCCAAAAGCTGGTTTTTCTTTTCGATCTCTTCATTTAGCGTACTCTGCTCGTCTTGCAGCGCCTTTAATTTCTCATCGTCCCATTCGATGCAGCGTGCAAGCAGTTCCATACCGCGCATAACCTGGCCGTCGAATTTATTTTTCTTCAGCCGGTCAAACTCTTTTTTCCATTCTGCCTCTTCCGGGCAGACAACATTGTCCAGATACTGGCTGATGCTGCGTTTCTTTTCATCGTATATTTTCCAGCGCTCCTTTGCTGCTTCCCGCAGACGCTTCTGCAGCTCCTGATAAATCTCTGTGTGAAACATTTTCCGGAAAATTTCACTCCGATCCGCTGTTCCTGTCAGCAGAAGCTTCTGGAAATCTCCCTGCGCAATCATCGCAATCTGTCGGAACTGACGCTGATCCAGCCCGAGAAGTTCTGTCACTTTCTTTGTCACTTCCGAAGTTTTCGTAACCGGCTGCCGCTCATCCGGAAAAATCAGTTCTGCATTCGCTTTCTCCATCGTCATGCCCTGTCCGCGGTCCTTCGGGCGCAGATATTCCGGGTTTCTCTTTACCGTATAGTCCTTTCCCTGATACGTAAACGTAAGCTCTACGAAGGTACGCACCTCCGGTTTTGCATACTTACTGCGGAACATTTCGCCTTTCCGGATTTCACCGCTCGCTTCCCCGTAAAGCGCAAACGTGATGGCATCAAAAATCGTTGTTTTTCCCGCGCCGGTGTCCCCCGTAATCAGATACAGACCGCCGCCAAGCCGGTCAAAATCAAGTTCCATCCGGTCCGCATACGGTCCGAATGCACTGATGACTAATTTCTTTGGTTTCATGCCTTCATCCCCCGTAACAATTCTTCCACCAGCGCTTTCTGCTGTGCGGTCATGCTCTGATTATTCTGTAATTCATAAAATTCCCGGAACAGTTCCAGTTCTGATTTTTCCTCCACTCGTTCCGCCGTGCCAATGTCTGCAGCAGATCGGGTTCTTTTGTTATCGTACTCCAGGCGCATCAGGTTCGGATAGATCGTTCGGAGTTTTGCCATTCCATCCGGCACATCTTCTTCATCCGTCAACGTCACCAGAAGGTAATCCTCGCAGTCGCTGTTCTCATAAAATGTTTTTGCCGTGACTTCCAGATACGTCCCCCGGATTTTCCTGAGATCGTGCAAGGGCTTTAATGGAATTGTTCTAAGCTCCACCGTTCCTTTTTCTTTTAATTCGATCACCGTAATCGTTTTTTCCTGTCCTGCTTCCGAAAAAGAATATTTCAGCGGCGAACCGCAATAGCGAACCGTATCTCTTTCCACCTTCTGTGGGCTGTGGATGTGCCCCAGTGCAGCATAATCAAATTTTTCAAACAATTCTGCCGGAATCTGATCCAAGTCGCCAACCTGCAGTTCTTCTGCATCACATCGTTTTGCCCCGGTTACGAACTGGTGGGCCAGAATCACATTTCGATCCTGTTCATCAACCAGATCCTGTTCCAGTGCAATCCGAACTGCATCCGCTGTACACATTACTTCTTCCGCACGCTCCGGCAGGGCATGGCGCACCACCGCAGGCCGTAAAAACGGAAGCAGATGAATCCACACCGTGCCATACGCATCCTGCAGCGGAATTTTCTCTATCGTTCCATTGTATACCTTTGAAAAATAGATCCCGCTTTTTCCCATCAGGCTGGATCCAAATGCCAGACGCTCGGCGGAATCATGGTTTCCACTGATGATAAAAGTGGGAATCCGATTGGTGGAAAGCTCTGTCAGAAACGCGTCAAAAACCTGAACCGCTTCTGCACTTGGAATCGTACTGTCGTAAATATCTCCGGAAAGCAGTACGCCATCTGGTCTCTCTCTTTTTGCAGCATGCAGAATCTGCGACAAAATGTACTTCTGATCCTCGATCATCGAAAATTCATTGACTCGCTTTCCGATGTGGAGATCGGATAAGTGGAATAATTTCATAAGCGCCTCCCTGTCATTTTCCATGGTATTGTAATCTGCCGGGCCCGCCACTGGCAGCCCCCTCCGAACGTAAAACAACAAAAACCCCTGCTTTCGCAGGAGCTCTCTCTTTCGTAGCGAGAGGGGGATTCGAACCCTCGACACCGCGGGTATGAACCGCGTGCTCTAGCCAACTGAGCTATCTCGCCATATTCATTTTCAACACCGTTTTTCATAAAATATGGGGCCTATAGGGCTCGAACCTATGACCCTCTGCTTGTAAGGCAGATGCTCTCCCAGCTGAGCTAAGACCCCATATTTGTTTTCTAGCAGTTCTTACGTCCTGCTGACAATATGTATATTAGCACGCTTTGTTCTGTTTGTCAACGATATTTTTTGAAATTTTTCAAATTTTTTCTTTTGTTTCTACAATACCAGCGATTTCATGTCCTTCCGGCATACGCTGTCTTTAACTATCCATTCTTCTAACAGATCTTTCAGGGCATTTGCACTGACCGGTGCATAAGCACTTGGCTTTACCACCGCAGTATTTCCTGCCGCAATGGCATCTACCAGCGGTTCTAACGTCAGCAGAACAGGGTAATTCCACGGGCTCATAATCAGCACATTGCCATAAGGAGAAGGGCTTCGATAACTTTTTGCAGCGAACTGCGCCAGCGGTGTTCTGACATGTTTTGTTCTGCAAAGCCGCCCTAAGTGCTGCTTCATCCAGCGGATTTCCCCCTGCACCAGTCCAATCTCACACATCACACTCTCCGTCTTGCTCTTTCCAAGATCCGTATGCAGCGCTTTGCAGAGGATCTGCTCCTGTTTTTGCAAGGCCATTTCCAATCTGCTCAAAGCCTCCATCCGCACATACAAACGCCCATTTAATGCGGTACGAACCGAAACAATACGATCCGCATTTACAATCGTTGTCTTTGATGCACGCTTCATACATTTTCTTGTTATTTTCTCTTCCAACTGATACAGTCTGCTTTTAATTTCATAAAACTTATTTGACGTATAAGCAAACACCTTGTTTTGCACTGCCTCGAAATATAAAATATCTTCTGTTCTTATGGAAACACATTCTTTCTTTTCTGTGTATCCCCGGATAGATTCCCCTTTGCTTCTTACATACTCTTTTATTTCTGCAAATTCTTTCGTAAACTTTACATATTCGAGTATAACGCCCTCTTTTTCCGGGTCATCGATCTCTCTTTCTGCAATATTCATAACTGTCTCTTTTCTCATTTTTTATTCATTCTATAGTCGAAGGATATATTTACTTCCCATCTTTCTCCGGAAGAGCTGTCATGCACAAAAAAATAATTCCAAATACCACAACACATCCCACCATAAGCATCACCATCTGATTTACACTTACTACAGACCCCTGGAACTTCGGGTTACAATCCAGTGTATCACGAATCGCAGTAATCATTTCTTCTGGCAGCTGATTGTTCTCCATCTCTTCGAAGATTCCACGGAGCATATGATTTTTCAGCAGGGAAGTTCCGTAGGTACTTGGCAGATACGACAGTACTTTCTGCAGGCCGCTGCCGAAATTTGAAATCGGCATGTAAGCTCCGCATAAAAATCCATACCCGGCACTTACGATCGTTCCTACTGCGGATAACTGACCCTGGGTTGTCAGTGGAAAACTGACGATGCTTGACAACGTGCTTCCAAAGAGTACCAGTAAAATTTCATCGAGAAGAACCCAGAGTACATCTACAGCGCTCATATACCAGCCCATTTTGTACATATAGCCAAGGCATAATACAAGCGCAAGCCCATTCACCAGCAGGGAATTGACTACAGTAGATAAAAAATACCCAAGATAAAGCTGTGCTTTGCTGATTGGCGATACATTAAAATCTTTCCTTGTTCCGTTTGCCCGGTCCTGTACCATCGTAAGATTCACGCAGAATGTCACAGTCACACAGCTGACTGCCAGAAGAGCCGCGGCAAGCTGTGCGGCCACCGTTCCATCGATCAGTTTGTCTGAGATTGTAATCATGTCCGGGATCGCGGACACAAAGGAATCTCTGTATACGTTTGCCAGAAATGTAGCATACAGCAAAATCAGAATTCCCGGAGTAATTAAAGCTGAAAAAAACATTCCTCTGTCTTTAAAAAACAATTTTCTGTTTCGACTTATAAGTGCAAATACTGCCTTCATCTGTGCTCACCTCCCAATGTTTTTCCTGTTACAGCAAGAAATACATCATCCATTCTGCCCTTTACCACTTCATAATCACGGAATATTTCCTGATGTTCCACGATCAGCCGGGTAGCCTCTGCGGTATTTTTTACTTTTAACTGATAGCCATCCCGGATCTTTTTATACTCTCTGCCCAGTGTTTTGATTTCTTCTTCTGTCACACCATAAACAGACATAGTGTCCTGCACATACTCATTTTTCAGCTCAAAAGGAGTTCCTTCTGCCACGATGCTTCCTTTATCCAGAATCACCACATAACCGGCATTTGCAGCTTCTTCCATGTAGTGCGTAGTCAGAAAAACTGTCAGCTTTTCTTCCATTCGAAGTTTTTCAATGATATCCCAGATCAAAAGCCGCGTCTGTGGGTCAAGTCCTGTCGTTGGTTCATCTAAAATCAGAAGTTCGGGCCGATGCAGCAAGGCTCTTGCAATATCAATTCTTCTTCTCTGTCCGCCGGACAGTTTTCCGACCGGCCGGTTCAGATAATCTCCGAAATCAAAAATCTCCACTAGTTCCCGCAATCTTTTTTCAAACGCTTTTCCTGTTATTCCATAAAGCGCTGCTCTGTTTTTCAGATTTTCCCTGACGGTAAGTGGCTTGTCCAGCACACTGTCCTGAAATACCACGCCAAGCATTGTTCCAACTTTCCTTCCGATCTTATCCAGATCTGTGCCCTGGATCTGAACCGTTCCGCTGTCTTTGCGAAGCTGCCCGCAGATGATCGAAATCGTTGTGCTCTTCCCTGCCCCGTTTACACCAAGGAATGCAAAGAGCTCTCCTTTTTTCACCTGAAAACTCAGATCATTGACTGCTTTTACATCACCAAAGCTTTTCTTTAAATGAGTGATTTTAATCATATCTGTTTCCATTACGCCTGCCCTCTCCTTTGATTTCTTTGCTGTTCCACACAAAAAATATCAGACAATTTCAATTGATACAAAACGTGATTTTTATATCCACATACCGATGTTTGTCCAAATACAGCTTCCCGAACATTCTGCACCCAGGATGCTTCCCTGTTGTGGCAATATACCATAACATGTTCTTCCTGCTTTGGATCAATCTGTTCCACCTCACATTTCATCCATCTCACCCCCAGTTATTCCTATTTCTTTTATATATGATTTTACAGCATTCGTCCAGTCTGCATGATGTGAAATGCAGAAATTCGCGGGTAAGATGCCAATTTCTGTTGTCTGCTCGTCTGGCGCATAGGAATTCATAAAAATAAGTGGAAAGCCATGTCAATGGACATGAAACTTTCCACTTATTCATTTTCATAAATTTTTTAATCACTTGAAACTCCACGTCATGAATTCCCGCTTATCCTAATACTTCAAATCTGCCATGTGTATCACCTGTAATATATATCATATCTGTCCTTTCTGAAATGATTGTTCATAACCATTCACATTGTACCATATTTGTCAGGCGGCAAATTATCCTTCCCACCTACTGTAAACTTCCTGCAAATTAAATTAGTATATCACATTATCGGCAATAAAACCATATATTTCGTTTTTCCTTATTGTTATTTTTGCCGCAAGCAGAATGCTGTTTTGGGAGGTAACACCTGATCTTACACACTTCTTGTATGCATTCTGGACTGCAGAGCTTGCCACAGTTGCGGCTGGTGCTGTTTACCATTACCTCATCCAATGGCTATTATATACTACATGATTGACTTTCTGTTCTGTACTGATTTTCTCTCAACAACCATAGACAAACTCCACACAAAAATATATAATAAAACACAAAAAGCCAGAAAGGAGCCCCATGCTTTTAGACGAATTCGATCCATCCAAAACCGCAGTAATTAATCCATGGGATCTGATCAAAGAAATCGATCAGATTCCCAAAACAGCGATCGCCTGTTATTCTCACATAACATTCGAGCGAATCGTTGCGGAACTTCAGGCAGAAATCATCGCAGAGACGAGTACCGCAAATGGTAAAAAGCCAATCTACCGTGCCAAATATAAAGGCAGTGAACTTTCCCTTTTCATGATTGATGTCGGTGCCCCGACAAGTGTGGGAATGCTTGAGGACGTCTACCAGATGGGAGTGCAGACCGTTGTTATATTTGGAACCTGCGGTGTTTTAGATGGCAGTATTGCAGATTGTTCCATTATTATTCCAAACGCAGCTGTTCGGGATGAGGGGACAAGCTATCACTATATGCCCCCGTCAGACGAAATCCGGGTGAATCAAAAACATATGGAAATGTTAACCAGACTTCTGGATAAAATGCACGTAACCTATACGGTTGGAAAAGTATGGACTACCGATGCTTTTTACCGGGAAACCGTGGAAAAAGTAAAGCGCAGAAAAATGCAGGGCTGTATCTGCGTTGATATGGAGTGCTCTGCAAATGCAGCCGTGGCTCAGTTTCGAGACAGGAATCTGATCCAGTTCTTTTACGCAGCAGACAATCTGGATGCAGAAGAATGGGATATCAGAAGTCTCCACAACTGTGATAAACTGGAAGAAAAAGACAGAATTGCAGCCATAGCGCTCGAAATAGCACTGCAAAGCGAACGCTGGCAGAAAGAAGGAAATAGCGATAAAATATGCCTATAAAAATAGAAAAATCTTAGACGGCACCAAAGAAATGCAGGTACAGACTGGCCTTATCCTTCTCACGGATGGAGAAAAAATCACCGGCCTTGTCCCGGATGGTTCTGATCTTTCGGGTTATACGGAAGTAGATCTTGCCGGAAAGTACATCATGCCGGGACTTATTAACATGCATGTGCACCTTGCCGGAAACGGAAAACCGTAGAAAAAACAGCGGGACAATGAAAAACTGGTCAAAACCCTGATGAGCACCGGGCTTTCCCGTGCCACTGCCTACCGCACGGTGGCAGGCTTTGCAAAAACAGAGCTGCTAAGCGGCGTCACTACCATCCGAACCGTAGGCGGTCTTGGCACGTTTGATACACGGCTGCGGGATGGAATTGCGGCCGGAAAGAAAATCGGCCCGAGAATCCTTGCGGCAAACGAAGGAATTTCTGTACCGGGCGGTCATATGGCGGGTTCTGTTGCAATTGCCGCAGAAAACATCGATGCTGCAGTTGCTCACGTAGAAGAAGCAAAGCGGGAAAATGTTGATCTGATCAAGCTGATGATCACGGGCGGTGTCCTGGAGGCAAAAGAAAAGGGCGTACCAGGAGAGCTGAAAATCCGGTTTGGTAACACTTCGCTGTGAAGGCGTCCCAGGACAGCTTCATAGTTTCCTCCAATAGCTTCATAGCACTCTCGCATTGTCATATTTTGGTCCTCCTGTCAATTGTATTCCACTAATTCATGAACCTCTGCT
>NZ_QUHK01000109.1:0-998 GCF_003479665.1 Blautia sp. AF14-40 | reverse complement strand
GCGTCCACCACATTTGAGCTGGTTTCACTTCCTGCTTGATAGGCGTGATTATCAAGGTCTTTCAGTTCCTTTTTCTTGTTGCGGACGGTCGTTAATGCTTTCCGATTTTCCACGATTTCTACATTCATGCTCGTATCAACGGGGAATGTGAATTGCTGTTGCTGGAAATAGAAGATTTCAGACGACGGAAAATCAAGCTCTCCTACAATCGCATTGACGGTAAAATAGGACACATAGCTTTCCTTGTCCTCATGTTCCAATCGTAAATACCGCTGGCTTTCCTCAATCACACACCTTGTCGGGCGGATAAGGTCGTAGTATTTTATCAGCGTTTCTTTGTTCAATTTTTTCTTTGGTAGCTGGTACTCATAATCTTCATAAGCGATACCGTCCCTGCCGTAAAGATGTTCCATGAGATACCCAAAATCATGGATTTCCAAGCGACGCACCTTAAAGCGACGGGAGATTTTATTTTCCAGTAACTTTTCCATTTTTATGTAACGGTTGATTTCATCATTCGGCATGGAAACAAAATCATTCATCAGCGTGTGGTTCACTTCATGGAGAAATTCTGTGAACGTCAGCCACACCGATTTTTTGATGTTCTTCAGATTGAGCTGTTCTTCCGTAACCATGAGCTTAAAGCCAAGAAAAAAGCGGTAGTCCACTTGATTGTCCCCAATCATAGATACTAACGCTTCGGTCTGTTCGTCTATCTTCTGGCAGGCAACTTCCTTTAATTTTCCAGTTACCAGCTTCTTTGACTGTTCCTGCATACTGCGGATTGAGCTTTCTGTGGCAATCTGCAACGCATGAATTTTACCCTCACGGGACTGTGCGATAAGCTGTCGAAAGCTGTCATGCACGATAAATTTCTGCTCTGCGGATAGAAAAGAATAGTTGTATGGTATCAGCTCATAGTAGGCGAACACCTCATTGTCCTTGTTCCAGACAAGGTTATTGTCAATATATTTTATCGGGAACATAGTTCACACTCC
>NZ_QUHK01000108.1:0-1023 GCF_003479665.1 Blautia sp. AF14-40 | reverse complement strand
GACATAGAAACATTCATGTTCTTTAAGTGGATATTCAAAGCCTTTGTCGCGGTGTTTATCGTAACCAACACGTTCAACATCACAATGGCGGTTTTTGATATGGCGCAGCATATCGTTTCCGGCGCAGCGGGGGTTATCGGCGGCGATACGAATATCGACGTTGCCGAAGCCCTTGCCGCCATGCAGGAAGGGCTTGAAGATATGGAAATCCCCGAACTGCTCTTACTTGTGCTTGAAACAAGCCTTGTGAGCCTTTGCATGAAAATCATGTCCGTACTGATAACCGTTATCCTCTACGGCAGAATGATAGAGATTTACCTTTACTGTTCGGTATCGCCTATTCCATTTGCGACCATGACCAACAGAGAATGGGGACAGATTGGAAACAACTACCTAAAAGGGCTGTTCGCTCTTGGTTTTCAAGGCTTCCTCATTATGATATGTGTCGGTATTTACGCCGTACTGGTAAACGATATGATAATCGCAGACAATCTGCACAGCGCGGTATTTTCCCTTGCCGCCTATACGGTTATCCTCTGTTTTTCCCTGTTCAAATCCGGCACACTGGCAAAATCCATATTCAACGCCCACTAAGGGCAGAAAGGAGGTTTTTTCTTGGCGTATGTACCTGTACCCAAAGACCTATCCAAAGTCAAAACAAAAGTCGCTTTCAATCTGACAAAGCGGCAAATCGTTTGTTTTGCGGCGGCTCTCTTAATCGGACTGCCGCTGTTTTTTTTGCTCAAAGGCAGCGCAGGGACAAATCTTGCGGCTATGGCGATGATTGTCGTCATGCTCCCCTGCTTCCTGCTTGCCATGTATGAAAAGCATGGACAGCCCCTTGAAGTGGTGGTTAAGAACATCATTCAGACAAAGTTTACCCGCCCAAAGGAGCGACCTTACAGAACCGAAAACCTATACGCTGTCTTGGAAAAGCAGCGAAACTTAGAAAAGGAGGTATCAGCGATTGTCAAAAGGACAAACAAAAAAGACGCGGGAAGCCGCAGGAAACAGGCGTAAGCT
>NZ_QUHK01000107.1:383-1048 GCF_003479665.1 Blautia sp. AF14-40 | reverse complement strand
CTGTCTAAAGCGTCCACCACATTTGAGCTGGTTTCACTTCCAGCTTGATAGGCGTGATTATCCAAATCTTTCAATTCCTTTTTCTTGTTGCGGACTGTCGTTAATGCTTTCCGATTTTCCACGATTTCTACATTCATAGAAGTATCAACGGGGAATGTGAATTGCTGTTGCTGGAAATAGAAGATTTCACCGGACGGAAAATCCAGCTCGCCCACAATCGCATTGACGGTAAAGTAGGACACATAGCTTTCCTTGTCCTCATGTTCCAATCGTAAATACCTTTGGCTTTCCTCAATCACACATCTTGTCGGACGAATAAGGTCGTAGTATTTTATCTGCGTTTCTCTCCTCAATTTCTTCTTTGGTAACTGATACTCATAATCTTCATAAGCGATACCGTCCCTGCCGTAAAGATGTTCCATGAGATACCCAAAATCATGGATTTCCAAGCGACACACCTTAAAGCGACGGGAGATTTTATTTTCCAGTAACTTTTCCATTTTCATGTAACGGTTGATTTCATCATTCGGCATGGAAACAAAGTCATTCATCAGCGTGTGGTTTACTTCATGGAGAAATTCCTTGAATGTCAGCCACGCCGATTTTTTGATGTTCTTCAGATTAAGCTGTTCTTCTGTAACCATGAGCTTAAAGCCAAGAAAAAA
>NZ_QUHK01000107.1:0-373 GCF_003479665.1 Blautia sp. AF14-40 | reverse complement strand
TAACCATGAGCTTAAAGCCAAGAAAAAAGCGGTAGTCCACTTGATTGTCCCCAATCATAGATACTAACGCTTCGGTCTGTTCGTCTATCTTCTGATAGGCAACTTCCTTTAATTTTCCAGTTACCAGCTTCTTTGACTGCTCCTGCATACTTCGGATTGAGCTTTCTGTGGCAATCTGCAACGCATGAATTTTACCCTCACGGGACTGTGCGATAAGCTGGCGAAAGCTGTCATGCACGATAAATTTCTGCTCTGCGGATAGAAAAGAATAGTTGTACGGTATCAGCTCATAATAGGCAAACACTTCATTGTCCTTGTTCCAGACAAGGTTGTTGTCAATATATTTTATCGGGAACATAGTTCACACTCCTTA
>NZ_QUHK01000106.1:387-1052 GCF_003479665.1 Blautia sp. AF14-40 | reverse complement strand
GGGTCTTTCTTTTCCCATTTGGTGCGGGTATTGCGAAGCCCCCGTTCCCGGTTCCACCATGTGGGGCAGGGGATTTTTTCTTCCTCCAGCCGTCTGCGGATATAGTTCGGACCATGACCGTTCAGGGCATATCCGAAAATCAGTCGCACAATCGGGGCGGTTTCCTCGTCAATGAGCAGATGGTTTTTGTCCTCCGGGTCTTTCCGATACCCAAACGGGGCAAGACACCCGGTAAACTGTCCTTTCTGCGCTTTCAGAAGATAAGAGGAATGGACTTTCTTGGAAATATCCTTGCTGTACATCTCGTTCAGGATATTCTTGAACGGGGCAATATCGTTGTTATCCCGCAGGGTGTCGATACCGTCATTCATGGCGATATAGCGGACACCGTTTCTTGGGAAAAAGTCCTCAATCAAATGCCCGGTTTGCAGATAGTTACGCCCCAGTCGGCTGAGGTCTTTCGTGATGACAAGGTTGATTTGCCTGCGCTCAATGGCTCTCAACATTCTCTGTAAATCAGGACGCTCCATATTAAGACCTGTGAAGCCATCGTCCTGATAGACTGCCACAACCTCCCATCCCTGCTTTTCGCAGTATTTTTCCAGCATATCACGCTGGTTTGCGATACTGGCACTTTCGCCTTGCAGGTCATCGTCCTTTGACAG
>NZ_QUHK01000106.1:0-377 GCF_003479665.1 Blautia sp. AF14-40 | reverse complement strand
TTCGCCTTGCAGGTCATCGTCCTTTGACAGCCTGCAATAGACCGCCGCACGATAGCCCCCGGCAAGTGCTGAACCGATTGTTCTGTATTCCATTTCGTTCATCATAGCCATTTACCCACACAATCCAGACGGTATCTGGCTCTGTTGAACCTCATCTTCATTATACTTCAAATCTTTCTTTTTAGCAAGATATTCTTTTGAATTTGTCTTTCCATATTTCTGGGAAATCAGGCTGACGAACACATCGGTTGCGTCAAGCTCCCCGTCAAACACAGTAGTCACATGAATCTCTGTTTTGTTTTTTGCCATAGGCAGTTATCCTCCATACATGAAAATAGCCAGACAGAGGGTGTCGGCAACGAAGTCCGGCAACGGGC
>NZ_QUHK01000105.1:386-1299 GCF_003479665.1 Blautia sp. AF14-40 | reverse complement strand
TTCCTACAGGGGTTCAGCGGATATCTGGAGACGGATGGATATCAGGGTTATAATAATCTGCCGGATATCAAGCGCTGTTCTTGCTGGGCACATGTGAGACGTTACTTCACAGATGCCATACCGAAAGGGAAAGAGTATGATTACAGCCTTCCGGCAGTGCAGGGAGTACAGTTCTGTTCCAGGCTGTTTGATTGTGAGCGGTACTCAAAAGCAAAAAATCACACTGCGGAGCAGAGAAAACAATTTCGTCTTGAAAAGGAGAAGCCGATACTGGAGGCATTCTGGAATTGGCTGGATCAACAGCGCCCAAACAAGGGAACCCGTTTGGCGAAAGCGGTAAACTATGCCCAAAATCGGAAAGACACCCTGATGACCTATCTGGAAGACGGTCATTGCAGTTTATCCAACAATCTTAGTGAGAATGCAATCAGACCATTCACTGTTGGCCGGAAGAACTGGCTGTTCAGCGCCAGTCCTAAAGGAGCCACCGCTAGTGCTATTGTGTATACAATGGTTGAGATGGCAAAAGCGAATGATCTGAATACCTATAAATATCTGACATATCTCTTATCACAGCGGCCAGACGATAAAATGTCAGATGAACAGTTGGAACAGCTTGCCCCATGGAGCGAGACTGCGAAAACGAACTGTCAAAACTAAAATAGAGTAAAACGCTTGCATCTATCATTTTGGTGCAAGCGTAATTCATGAGTAACGTAGCAATATTTTGCGCTTACTTTTTATTACCTATCAGTTTCTTCAACCTTATGTGTATTTCTCATTTCTTCCAACTGTTTTCTAGTCATGTCTAAAGGTGTTAGTCGTTGTCCTGAAAAATTATATTCTGCAATCCATAACTTTCTAGTTTTTCCCTCAAAAACTTCATAGTGTCCATGTAATAAATCTATAGAAA
>NZ_QUHK01000105.1:0-376 GCF_003479665.1 Blautia sp. AF14-40 | reverse complement strand
AGTTTTTCCCTCAAAAACTTCATAGTGTCCATGTAATAAATCTATAGAAAGTATATATTTTTCATCTTTTCTGATAAAATATTTAGTTTCCTTATTATAAGGATTTTTAGGGAAATACTCTACAAAGTCATTTCTTAGTGCGATAATTTCTCCATATTTTTTATATAAAGCCCCCTTTGAACCAGAAATGCCTTTGGCCTTTTCTTTCATTTCGTTGTCTAATTTAATGCATAAATCTGCATTAACCAAAAGCTCTTTGCTATCATTCTTTTTAATAAATGAATTAAAGCAATTCGACTTTTCTGTATAAGGATCTTTAACTATCGGAATTAAAACATCATTTCCATCGACAGATATCTCAAGTTTTTCACTATCT
>NZ_QUHK01000104.1:0-1356 GCF_003479665.1 Blautia sp. AF14-40 | reverse complement strand
AGGATCGGCGGCAACTTAAACCAGATAGCCCGGACGCTGAACGAGTGGCACAGCCCCTACCCGCAGCTTGCCGGGGAGGTACGGGCGGCGGTTTCCGACCTTGCTGCCCTAAAGTTTGAAGTCTTGCAGAAAGTGGGTGACGCTGTTGGCAACATTCAAACATATCAGCTCTAAAAATGCGGACTATGGCGCAGCGGAAGCCTATCTCACATTTGAGCATGACGAGTTTACCATGAAAGCCACCCTTGATGAAAACGGGCGGCTGATACCGAGGGAGGATTACCGCATTTCTTCCCTCAACTGCGGGGGCGAGGATTTCGCTGTTGCCTGTATGCGGGCTAATCTCCGCTATGAGAAAAACCAAAAACGGGAAGATGTGAAAAGCCACCACTATATCATCAGCTTTGACCCACGGGACGGGACAGACAACGGCTTGACCGTAGACCGGGCGCAGGAGCTGGGCGAGCAGTTCTGCAAGGAGCATTTTCCCGGACACCAAGCCCTAATCTGCGCCCACCCGGACGGGCATAACCACAGCGGCAATATCCATGTGCATATCGTCATCAACTCCCTGCGGATTTATGAAGTCCCGCTTCTGCCCTACATGGACAGACCAGCCGATACACGGGAGGGCTGCAAGCACCGCTGCACCAATGCCGCTATGGAATATTTCAAGAGTGAAGTCATGGAGATGTGCCACCGGGAGGGGCTTTACCAAATCGACCTCCTAAACGGCAGCAAGGAACGGATAACGGAACGGGAATACTGGGCGGCAAAGAAAGGGCAGCTTGCCCTTGATAAAGAGAACGCCACCAGAGAAGCCGCCGGACAGCCGACCAAGCCCACCAAGTTTGAAACGGACAAGGCGAAGCTGCGCCGGACGATACGGCAGGCACTTTCCCAAGCTACCAGCTTTGACGAGTTTTCTTCCCTTTTGCTGCGTGAGGGTGTGACTGTCAAGGAGAGCCGGGGGCGGCTTTCCTACCTCACGCCGGACAGGACAAAGCCTATCACAGCCCGAAAGCTGGGGGACGATTTTGACAAGGCTGCTGTCCTTGCCCTGCTCACGCAGAACGCCCACAGAGCTGCCGAACAGACCAAAGCCATACCCGAATACCCTGCCGCAGTTAAAAAGCCGTTACAAGGGGAAAAAGCTGCAAAAACCACCCCGGCAGACAACACCTTGCAGCGCATGGTTGACCGGGAAGCCAAGCGAGCCGAGGGCAAGGGCGTGGGCTATGACCGCTGGGCGGCAAAGTACAATCTAAAGCAAATGGCGGCTACCGTTACCGCCTACCAGCAGTACGGCTTTTCTTCCCCGGAGGAACTGGACGAAGCCTGTTCTGCCGCCTATGC
>NZ_QUHK01000103.1:0-1378 GCF_003479665.1 Blautia sp. AF14-40 | reverse complement strand
TATGGCGGTGGCTATGTGGGATATGTGGCAGGAAAAGGAAAAAAACACACTTTTAATCTTGCAGAGAGCTTCGCCCGTGAGAAATCGGGTGGAAAGAAAGTAACCTACACCAACCCGATAGCCGTTGCTAAGAATGGGGGCTGGCGGTATGGCTATGGAAATATGTTCTATGTGGAAGTAGTCAATCAGTATTTAGCAGTTCCGCAGGTATCGGGAGAACTGGCACAAAAGGTAATGAATGAAGCGTTGAAATATCAAGGCTGGAAGTATGTGTATGGTGGCAGTAACCCGAATACTTCCTTTGATTGTTCGGGATTGACGCAATGGTGCTATGGAAAAGCTGGTATCTCCTTACCGAGAACAGCACAAGCACAGTATGACGCAACCCAACATCTGCCACTCTCGCAGGCAAAAGCAGGCGATTTGGTGTTTTTCCATTCCACCTATAACGCTGGTTCGTATGTAACACACGTCGGTATTCTTGTTTCGCCGACACAGATGTATCATGCAGGCGACCCGATAGGATATGCAGACCTAAGTAGTAGTTACTGGCAACAGCACTTAATCGGTGCAGGACGAGTAAAACAATAGAAAGGACTTGAAAAATATGTTTAAGAAGAATAAGAAACAGACAGAAACTATCAAAGAACCAAAAGAAAAAAAGGTGCGTACTGTCAAGGTAGGCACACATAAGAAAACCGTGATTGCGTTGTGGGTGGTGCTTGTCGCAAGCGTGAGCTTTGGGGTGTATAAGAATTTTACGGCTATCGACCAGCACACCACCCATGAAAAAGAAATCATTGAACTTTGCTTGCAGGACACCAACGGGATAGAAAATTTCGTGAAAAACTTTGCGAAGTCCTATTACACATGGGATAACAGCAAAGAAGCTATCGAAGCAAGGACGCAGGCAATCAGCGGTTATCTGACAAAGGAATTGCAGGACTTAAATGTAGACACCATTAGAACCGATATACCGACCAGCTCCACGGTTACAGATGTGATTGTATGGCATATCGAGCAGTCGGGAACGGACACTTTTTCTGCTACCTACGAAGTAGATCAGCAGATAAAAGAGGGAGAACAGACAAGCAATGTGAAAGCAACCTATACTGTAAAAGTCTATGTGGACGCAGACGGGGATATGGTAATCGTTCAAAACCCTACCCTTGCACCAGCAGTTGAAAAATCAGACTATGAGCCTAAGACACCAGAAGCAGACGCAAGCGTGGACGCTGATACGGTAAATGACGCTACCGCTTTTCTGGAAACATTCTTTAAGCTGTACCCAACAGCGACGGAAAAAGAGCTTGCTTACTATGTATTGGGAAATGTGATTGAACCTATCGGCAGGGACTACCTTTATTCTGAACTGGTA
>NZ_QUHK01000102.1:0-1442 GCF_003479665.1 Blautia sp. AF14-40 | reverse complement strand
ACCTTTTATCCTTTCTTTCATCACTCCACCTCATTTCTCTGCACGGGCGGTCTGGTATCAAAAGCGTGTAGCAGTTCTTCAAAGACTGGGTGTATCTGCACCACGCCGACACGCCCGTATAAGTCCTGCAATAAACATTGTCCGTTTTCCAAATCACGAAGCCGTTTTTGGTTGTTCTCATCGTCCTTGTCAATACCGAAAAATTCTAGGGTCTGCTTTATCTCGTTGATGTCAGTAGAACGGAAAGCGAATTTCAAGCCGATATTATTTTTCAGACTTTCCTTCGATACGTCGCCAGAGGATTGTGTAACGAAATAAACGCCTGCCTGCATAGCTCGTCCAGCACGCACCAGCTTATTTGATAAAGTTTCGCCTTGTGCCACGTTTAAGAACGCCCACGCTTCGTCCAAATCTACAATCTTAAAAATACTTCTGTCGGAATGGATAAAATCAAGGGCAAAGGTACTAATCACAATGAGCATAGACACCGACAACAATTCAATGGTCGTGTATTCCTCAAAGGTCGTGTCCTTATCTGGCAGTACAAGGTCGGCTACTTGAATGATGTTAAGCTGGTTATCTAAACTGATAGCATTTTCTACCGTACCGTCTGAAAACAGCAGGTGTGCAAAGTCGTAGTCCGTGAAGCTGTCGATATGGTCTGCGATATTTCTTGATACTGGCGTATCTTCACGGCGTAGCTCGTCTATCACATGGAGCAAGCCCCGACTGTCGCTCTGGGTAACGGAACGCACCGCTTTACGAAGTACGGGGAATTTCTCGCCGTCCCTAGAGGAAATACCCGTAAGGAATGTTAAGATGTCGATTGCCAGACTTTCAGCGTCTTTTACATTCTTCATAATCACAAACGGGTCAAGAAGTCCTGCATTGCCTTTATCGCTTGTTAGGTTTACGATATTGATTTCATGGGCGATTTCTGGAAGTGTTTCTTTCCAGTTGCCACGCTCACTTTTAGGGTCTAACAGAAGTGCTTGACCGCCAAACAGCACCGCGTAATATACCAGAAGATTGTTACAGAACGATTTCCCACCGCCAAGCGAACCGACAAAAGCAGACGCTAAAGCGTTGGTAACTGTACCTTTTACACCTTGACTGGCAAGGGACGGTTGCAGGTACACATTTCTTCCCGTATCAACAGAATAGCCCATATAGATACCCGTAGTTTCTCCTAACTGCTGTGTCGCACCAAAACCAAGCCCTGCTAGAAAATCTGATTTTACATACTGCACATAATCATTGATATATCGCTTGCTGGCTGGTAAAAATTCAGAATGAAGCCCAAGCATATCCCCAGCAGGACGCACCAGCTTTACATTGAGGTCGTCGTAAAAGTCCTTGACTTCATCACAACGGCGTTTCAGCTCGTCAAGATCGGGTGCAGACACCCGTATGACGTAGCTTAACTTATACATACTTTCTTT
>NZ_QUHK01000101.1:0-1466 GCF_003479665.1 Blautia sp. AF14-40 | reverse complement strand
ACCCATAAATATATTGTAGTAGTGATGAGTTAGACGCGCAATTTTTTTAATATAAAACAGAACAAATGTTTGATATATTATTATGGATATGGTAAAATACTTTTATGGAGAAAGATATGTTTACAATTAATAAAAATGGTTTTTCCTATCCGGCGTCAAGGAAAGAGTTGTGGGGAGAACATTTGTGAAATCCGTCTTATTGTGCTGTAACGGTTAGTGACCGAAGCCGTGAACAGATACTTGCTTACATAGAAGGTCAGAAGGAAAAATCCCGTTAAAACCCGGAGGAGAAAGCGAATGAAAATCATATCCAGTTATGGTGTTGAATTACGAAAACAGAATATTCCGATCCGCCAGACACTGGAGATTTACCGTTCTGCTGTCCGCTATCTGGTCGAAGTGTATGAATCTGTGTGGGAAGAACTGGCCCAAATTGAGGAAAGTAAGAAACGTTTCAATGCAGCGGAACATCTGGTGCATACAACGAAACGGAATCCGGCCCGGTTTGATTTTGATTTCTGCTTTCCCAAAATGCCATCCTATTTCAGACGGGCGGCAGTCCAGCATGCGCTTGGGAGTGTATCTTCTTATCGGACGCGTCTGGAACAGTGGAAAGCAGAGGGGGAGAAAACGGGAAAGCCGTATCTGAAAAGTGAACAGTATGCCATGCCTGTTTTTTACCACGATGTCATGTACCGTGAAAACACAGAAGAGAAAGATGCGGCCTTTTTAAAACTGTACGATGGCCATGACTGGAAATGGTTTGCTGTGCGGCTGAAACATACGGATATGGAATATTTAAGAAAACACTGGTCGGGCAAAAAAGCTTCGGCGCCAACGTTGGAGAAAAAGCACGACAAATATTTCCTGCGTTTTACGTATGCGGAAGAGGTATCTTTAAACCGGACACCTGTCAAAGAACAAACGATCTGCAGTGTGGATCTCGGCATCAATACGGATGCAGTCTGTACCATCATGCGTCCAGACGGAACTATCCTGGGAAGAAAGTTTATTAACTTTTCCAGTGACAAAGACCGGATGTACCGTGCGCTGGGACGGATCCGAAGATTTCAGCGGGAACATGGATCGTGTCAGGCGCAGGGAAGATGGGCATATGCAAAACGTCTGAATACAGAGCTTGGCAGAAAAATTGCAAGGGAAATCGTTCTGTATGCGTCAGAAAAGAAGGCAGATGTGATTGTTTTCGAATATCTGGAAATGAAAGGAAAACTTTCCGGGAAGAAAAAGCAGAAACTGCAGATGTGGAGAAAACGTGATATCCAGAAACGGTGCGGACAGCAGGCACACAGAAAGGGAATCCGAATTTCCCGGATTTGTGCCTGGAACACGAGCAGGCTTGCCTTTGATGGATCAGGAGAGATTGCCCGTGATACACGGGATCATCGTCTGTGTACGTTTCAGACTGGAAAAAGATACAACTGTGATTTGTCGGCATCGTATAATAT
>NZ_QUHK01000100.1:0-1470 GCF_003479665.1 Blautia sp. AF14-40 | reverse complement strand
GACACCGAGTACCCAGCTTAAAAAGCGTATCTATGATTTGAAGTGCAGTCTGCATGGTGGAATTATCCCCGTGTCTGTACCGCCAGAAGTACCGTTAAGGGAATTTCCGTACAATGCAGTTGTGGAGCTTGTCAATCCAGTAGCCGATACGGTATCACGAAAGACTTATACGGGTGCAGATGTGGACTGGTATGTAAAGGCAGAGGATATTGTGTTGAAAAATAAAGGCAATCAGAACGCAGGCAGTCCACAGAACCATACACCGCAGGGACAGCCGAAAAAATAGGCTTACTGAATAGATTTTCATTGTAGCGGATATATGGAACTGTTATAATATGGGTATGAAGAAACGGACAAATAATAAGGTGTAAAGGAGACCAGCTATGAAAGATAAAAACATTTTAATTTGTGTGGGAATAATTATTTATATTGCTATGTCTGGAATTGATAGATTTGTTTATCATATACCTAATATTATTTATATACCAGTTGCAATTCTTGGTATTGCTTTAATTTTAATTGGCTTTTTCAAAGATAAATTTAAACAAGAAAATTTCGATTTATAGAACTGAAAATTAAAGATTTAGAAAAGGTGGTAAATATGATAGGGCTAATACTAGGTAATATAATGGTGGTTTTAGGGGTATTCAGTATTATCAAAGGTAAATTGCCCCTTATCAAAAGATATAATGGGGTAAAAAACATAAAGCTACATTCAAGAATTGAGGGAACAGCTATATTATTAGTAGGAATTATGCTGATTTTTCAATGTTTTATATCACTAGGAAATGTTGAAATAGTTATCATTATTTTATCAATTTGTATTTTTTCGTTGATACTAGAAATTGCATTAAAAGTAATATAAAATTCCCATTTGCAAAACTTCATATCCATACACACAAAGCAGTTAGTCTTAGGATTGACTGCTTTTTTCGTACCCAGAAAGGAGTGATTGATTTATGCGTAAGATTTGGAATAAAGGACACCGTATCAGAGCCAGCGACAAGCACCTTGTCTACCACTTTTCCATAGGGATGCTTCTGGTGGTATTCGTGGCGGTTCTTTTGCTACTCAATATCAAACAGCTTATGCGTACTGATTGGGAGCATTTCAGCTTGTTAGAAAACGGCTTGACGCTCTCCCCTTACAACTTCATAACCATATTGATAGCGACGGGTGTTTGTGCATTGGTCGCTTTTCTATATTACCGCTTCTGTTACGACAGTTTCAAGAAGCTCCTGCACCGTCAAAAGCTGGCAAGAATGGTACTGGAAAATAAGTGGTATGAAGCCGATACCGTACAAGACAGCGGTTTTTTTACTGACCTGCAAAGCAGATCAAGGGAAAAAATCGTCTGGTTTCCAAAGATTTATTATCAAATGGAAAAGGGACTGCTTCATATCCGCTGTGAAATTACGCTGGGGAAATATCAAGACCAGCTTTTACGGTTAGAGGATAAATTGGAAAGTG
>NZ_QUHK01000010.1:0-131532 GCF_003479665.1 Blautia sp. AF14-40 | reverse complement strand
CCGAAGGGTTGTTGGTTCGAGCCCAACTCGGGGAGTGAATGAGACCTGCAGGGATCCTGCAGGTCTTTTCGTATATTGAGTTGCCCTGTGTGATGTGATACAATAAGGCGTAGCTACTGTAAACGATGAAGGAGAAAAGAAAGATGAATGAAAGTTATACCAGTTTTGCCCAGGTATATGACATGTTCATGGACAACGTGGACTATCCTGCCTGGAGCAAATATCTGATTCAGCTTTTAAAAGAATATCAGGTGGAAGACGGACTGGTGCTCGATCTTGGCTGTGGAACGGGAAACATGACCGAGCTGCTCGCCAAAGAGGGCTACGATATGATCGGCGTGGACAATTCTGAGGATATGCTCGAGATTGCCAGTGAAAAACGCGCCGAGTCCGGCTTAAACATTTTATATCTGCTTCAGGATATGCGGGAATTTGAGCTCTACGGAACCGTGAAGGCGGTTGTGAGCATCTGCGATTCCATCAACTATATTCTGGAGGAAGACGATCTGCGGGAAGTCTTCTCACTCGTCAACAATTATCTGGATCCGAAGGGCATGTTTATTTTTGATTTGAATACCAAGTATAAATATGAACAGATGGGTGAGACTACGATTGCGGAAAACCGCGAAGAGGCAAGCTTCATCTGGGATAATTACTATGACCCGGAGGAAGAGATCAACGAATATGAGCTTGCCATTTTCATCCCGGAGGGAGAAGATTCCGATCTGTACCGTAAATTTGAGGAGGTACATTATCAGAGAGCGTACGATCTTGCGACGATCCGCCGCTTATTGGAAGAGGCAGGCATGGAGTTTGTGACGGCCTACGATGCATTCACAAAGGATGCGCCGAGACCGGAGAGCGAACGTATTTATGTCGTAGCAAGAGAAAAAGGAAAAAGTGAGAAATAGGAGAGAAACATGGATTATATTGTAAGAGCAACAGCGGCAGACGGACAGATTCGTGCGTTTGCAGCGACAACAAGAGAAACCGTAGAGACAGCACGCCAGGATCACAACACGAGCCCGGTTGCAACCGCAGCGCTGGGCCGCCTTCTGACGGCAGGTGCAATGATGGGCGTTATGATGAAGGGAGATAAAGACCTTCTGACCCTGCGCATCCATGCCGGCGGACCGCTGAACGGCATTACCGTAACAGCAGATTCCAAAGGAAATGTAAAAGGTTACGTCGGAAACCCGGACGTCGTGATTCCGGCCAACAAAAAAGGAAAACTTGACGTGGCAGGTGCTGTCGGCGTCGGATTCATGGATGTCATCAAAGACCTGGGACTGAAAGAGCCGTACGTCGGACAGTGCGTTCTGCAGACGAGTGAGATCGCAGAGGATCTGACCTATTATTTTGCAACGAGTGAGCAGGTTCCGTCCAGCGTCGGACTCGGTGTGCTGATGAACAAAGACAATACCGTCCGTCAGGCCGGCGGCTTTATCATTCAGCTGATGCCGTTCTGCGATGAGAAAGTCATTGAAAAACTGGAGCAGCGTCTGGCAGAAGTCAATTCCGTTACCGCATTCCTTGACGAGGGCCTGACTCCGGAGCAGATTCTTGAAAAACTGCTTGGAGACATGGACCTTGTGATCAACGATACCGTGCCGACCCAGTTTTACTGCAACTGCAGCCGTGAGCGTGTATCGAAAGCGCTGATAGCGGTCGGAAGAAAAGAACTGAACGAGATGATTCAGGAAGCAAAACCGGTGGAGCTGAAATGCCATTTCTGCAACAGCGCCTATGAATTTTCTACCGAGGATCTGAAAGAATTATTGCGTAAGAGCAAATAACAGTACTGTTTCAGGCGAAACGGAGGCTGTGAGAGCTTCTGTTTGCAGAAAATCTGTAACAGGGAACCAGATAGTGGAGGAAGAAAGAGATGAAACAGGGATTCGTAAAAGTTGCCGCCGCTTCCTGTGCGGTAGTGGTAGCGGATGTCAGAGAAAATACGAGAGTCATTCTGGAAACGATTCATAAAATGGAGGGCGAGGGAGCAAAGGTGATGGTGCTCCCGGAGCTGGCTCTTACCGGCTACACCTGTAGTGACTTATTCTGGCAGAGTCAGATGATTGATGCGGCGAAAGAAGGATTAAAGGAAATTGCCGATGGCACGAAAGAGACCGATGCGCTGATTTTTGTCGGACTGCCGTGGGAACAGGGCGGAAAGCTGTTCAATGTAGCCGCTGCGCTTTGTCACGGAGAGCTTCTCGGTGTTGTGCCGAAAAAGTATCTGCCGAACTATAATGAATTTTATGAGCTGCGTCATTTTGCGCCGGGAAAAGAAGCGGTGACAACAACGGAATTTTTTGGAAAAGAGGTTCCGTTTGGCATGAATCTGCTCTTCCAGTGTGAAAAAATGCCGCGTCTTAAAGTTGCAGCAGAGCTCTGTGAGGATCTCTGGACTCCAAATCCGCCGAGTGTGGCGCATGCGCTTGCAGGTGCGACAGTGGTCGTAAATCTTTCTGCCAGTGATGAAATGGTTGGAAAAGACAGTTACCGGAGAAGCCTTGTGAGCGCACAGTCGGCGCGTCTGATCTGCGGCTATATATACGCGACAGCAGGCGAGGGCGAGTCGACGACAGATCTTGTCTTTGGCGGACAGCATCTGATTGCTGAAAACGGAACCATTCTTGCCGAGGCAAAACGATTTGAGAATCAGATCATTTGCGCAGATCTCGACGTGGATCGTCTGACAAGTGAGCGCAGAAGGATGACCACGTATCCGGAGCAGAGAACCGATGGATATCAGGTCGTTCGATTTTCATTGGCAATAGAAGAGACAAAGCTGACCCGCTACTTCGATCCGCGACCGTTCGTACCGTCAGACAAGCATAACCGCGATCAGCGATGCGATGAAATTTTAAATATCCAGGCTATGGGACTGAAAAAACGTCTGGCGCATACCCATTGCCAGAGCGCAGTCATCGGTATTTCCGGCGGACTTGATTCGACGCTGGCGCTGCTCGTAACGGCAAGAGCATTTGATCTGCTTGGGATTCCGAGAAAGCAGATTCTGTCTGTGACGATGCCGTGCTTTGGGACGACGGACCGTACGTATCAGAATGCCTGTGAGCTGACAAGATGTCTTGGCGCAACCTTAAAAGAGATCGATATTAAGGAGGCAGTCAATCTTCATTTCCGCGATATCGGACAGAATCCGGAGAAACACGATGTGACGTATGAAAACGGACAGGCGCGTGAGAGAACGCAGATTCTGATGGATCTTGCCAACCAGTCCGGCGGTATGGTTATCGGAACGGGTGATCTTTCCGAGCTGGCACTTGGCTGGGCAACGTACAATGGCGACCATATGTCGATGTATGCCGTCAATGCGTCCGTACCGAAAACCCTGGTGCGCCATCTGGTGCAGTATTATGCGGACACCTGCGGGGAAAAAGCACTTTCCGATATCCTTCTGGATGTGCTCGACACGCCGGTCAGCCCGGAACTGCTGCCGCCGAAAGATGGTGTCATTTCTCAGAAAACAGAAGATCTCGTCGGACCGTACGAGCTTCATGATTTCTTCTTATACTATATGCTGCGTGTGACGTACGAACCGCTCAAGATTTACCGTGTGGCAAAACTTGCATTTGCCGGTGTCTACGATGATGCGACGATCTTAAAATGGCTGAAAACGTTCTACTGGAGATTTTTCGCGCAGCAGTTCAAACGCTCCTGCCTGCCGGATGGCCCGAAGGTCGGAAGCGTTGCGGTATCCCCGCGCGGCGACCTGCGTATGCCGAGTGATGCGTGCGTGAAGCCCTGGAGAGAGGAACTCGACCAGCTGTAAAAAACAAAACAGGAAATACGGAAAGAAACAAAGATAATCCAAATTGGTGCAGGGAATCAAATTTTGAGATGCACGACAGAAAAAAGGCTTCGGAGCAGAAGAATGCTTCGAGGCCTTTTTGCATGGAAAGATCAGGATTCTGCGGAGGAAGGATTTTGAGCCTGTTCGAGCGCCTGATTGATCGCGGAGACGAGCAGTTCGGAGGTGTAGCGGTCGTCCTCTCCGTAGATGAGGCCTTCCGTCGTCTGATTCACATAGATCTGGCTTGCGATGGAATCGAGCGCGGGCTCCATGAGCGGATACATGGCGGCGGTGGTTTCACTTAAGTTATTCAGTGAAATCGCGGTGATGCGGTCCTGCTCAACATTGACCTGCACATCGAAGGTCTGGTCGCCGAGGGAGATCGTGGAGGTGTAGATGCCGGGAATGTAGCGTGCATTTTCGGCGGAAGCAGCAGTGGTGACAGAAGGTTTTTTCGCAGAATCCTTCTTCCCGGAGAACATGATCAGAAACACCACGAGAAGAATCAGCGCGAGAGCAAGAAAAACAGCGGTGTAAACCACTTCTTTCATATGTAGTACAACAATTTTCGTTTTGGAACTCATGGGCGGGCACACTCCTTTTTGAAAAACCGTCTGTGAGCGGACGAGGGCGAACGGACGGGCGTTTTTACTATAATGTATGTAAAAGAAAAATCGTTTATGAAAAAAAGTGTCTGAAAAATCATTTCCGCAAGCTGCAAGTAATCTTTGGACAGTCTTTCTTCTGCCCGAAAATTAGTATATAATGTAATCGGTCACGATAACAAACTTCAGGGAGAGTCGGGAAAAGAGGAGGGGAAAGATGAAAAAAAGAAAAATCAGAAGGACCATGGGCGTTTTTTTTACTACTTTTTTGCTTCTGCAGATTATTTTACTGTTTCTGTACAAAGCGTTTATTGTTGATATTGCTAAAAAAAATGAGGAAAACCTGGTGGAAAATACGCTGCAGATTTATCATAATACGATGGAAGGTGTATTGGAACGCTTGGATGATAACCTGGATCTTTTACTGGGATATCGACTGCTTTTGACACAGCTAAATGGAGAAAATAACCTGGAAAAAGTGAAAGCGCAGTATAAAATGCTTCAGATTCTAAAGGAAAGATGTAAAGACACAAAGGAAGCGGATGCCTATGCGGTTGTTAATTGTAAAGACAACAGTATCCTGATTCAGAGAAATGGAAATATAACATATGATACAATAAAAGATATCAAAAAGTATCTTCAAAAGCGTAATACGTTTGATAAAACTCCTACATCCGGCTGGACTTCTACTGTTATGGGGGCGCAGGTGTATCTGGTAAAATATTATAATTATGGTGCAAATACGATCGCTGTATTGATATCAGAAAAAAGACTGGACTCCTTGTTAAACTATAATGATATGTCCATCAAAGAGGCAGCATTTTATCTTACAGACAAAAAAGGGGAAATTCTGTGCGCTTCAGGAAAAGATTGGGCATATGGAGAAGAAATAGAGAATCTGCAGAAACAGGATCCATCCATCAGTATCTATCAGGGATCTGTTCTGGAAGATGCATATCAGATGTATTACAGTGTAAAATCATCCGAGTATGCCGCATATTCTACCTCCGGTATCGTTATTTTTGGATTTTTAGTACTGTCTTTGCTTTTCTTTGGAACAATTGTCTGGTATATGCAAAAAGAAATCTTCCGGCCGATTGCAGACCTGTTCTGGGTGTCCAGAAAAATTCACAGTGGAGATTTCAGGGCAAGAGCGGAATATAATACAAACAGCTACGAAATGGAAGAAGTAAAACAGGCATATAATGATATGGTACAGACGATTCTTGAAATGAGGGTGCAAAAGTACGAACAGGAACTTCGAATGAAGGATGTGCAGCTGAAGTATATCCATATGCAATTAAAACCACATTATTTCCTGAATGCTTTATCAACCATTAACAGCATGGTTTATCAGCACGAGGAAGAGAATGTCCATACCTTTATTCAGGCATTTTCACAGAACATCCGTTATATGTTTCGAACTGGTCTGCATACCGTTCCGCTGCAGGATGAAATAAAGAATGCCGAGGGATATCTGGAAATGCAGCGACTCATGTACCGGGATTGCTTTTATGTCTATATGGATGTACCGGAAGAACTGCAGCAGTATCCGGTGCCGCAGATGATTCTGCATACATTTTTGGAAAATATATTTAAGCACGTGATCAGTATTGATTCGTTCACTACGGTTCTGATTCAGGCATTGTGGAGCTTCTCGGGGAAGGAAGTTTACTTAAAACTGGAACTATATATATCGCAGGGTCAATTTTCGCAGGAAATACTGGACTTTGTGAATAAAGATATGGAAATAACAGAAAAAAAAGATGGAAGTGGAATTGGAATAAAAAATGTAAAAGAGGTTCTGAAGATGATGTACGAGCAGGATCATCTTCTGTATTTGGAGAATCTGGAACCGGAAGGAACCAAAATAACCATATGGATTCCGAAAACACTGAAATGTACAGATGAGGAGAAAGACGAAGAGAGATGAATTTGCTGATTGTAGATGATGAAATTGTGACAACGCAGGTATTGGAAGAACAGCTGGATCGCGCGTTACTTTCTATTGACCAGATCTATGTGGCCTACAATACTTCTATGGCCAGAGATATTTTGCAAAAAAACAAAGTGGAACTGATTTTATGCGATATTGAAATGCCAAAGGAGAACGGGATTCACTTTCTGGAATGGGTACGAGAACAGAAAATCCAGACAGAGGTTATCTTTCTGACCAGCCATGAAAAATTTGAATATGCCTATGGAGCTGTACAGAATGGTGCGGCAAACTATCTGCTGAAGCCGATTGACATGAATAAAATCAATCAGGCATTGCTTCGTGTGACAGAAAAAATAGCCTGGAAACAAAAAACGGAGGAAATCCGGGAATATTGGAAGATCGGAAAAAGAAAGATGGTGCGATATTTCTGGACAAGAGTATTGCTGGAACCCGGTGTGCAAAAACAGGGACTCGAGGAGGAAATAAAGCAACAGGGGATAGCGGAAGAAATTCAGGAAAAATATTGTGTTGTGATTCTTCATTTTGCCAGTGGCAAACTGGACTTCGGGAAAGAAAAGGAACAGGAATCCATTTATAAATTTGCAATGGAAAATATTCTGGCAGAAGCATTCACAGAAAAAATCAAAATGGAAAATGTGATCTGCTGGGAAGAGAATACGGGGACCTATCTTGGAATTCTGTCGGAATTTTCGGAAAAGGAGACGAAGGAGAGAGCGGCACGGGTCAGAAAGATATTTGAAAAATATTTTCCTGATGCATTGCAGATCGGATACATTTCCCCGAGTGTTCCTTTTTATGAAGCAGGTTTGGAAAAAGAGAAAATAATGGAATATGACAAAACGCATATTTATGACGAAGGGGAAATAAAAGAATTTATGGCATTGCTTCGAGAAAAAGAGGCTTCCGGACATATTCTGGACGAAGATTATATCCTGCAGTGTCTGAACAAGGGTTCCAGGGTAAGTACACTGGAATATTTACAAAAAACGCTGCAGCATGTAAAGCAAACGATGCATTCCGTAGAAGGATTTCGCAATTTTCAAGTGGAACTGACACAGCTTGTAAGCAAATATCTCCATGATAAAAAGGAAAATATGAACAGCGTGATTCGTGATCCGATCTATCTGAAACTGGATATGAATGCTGTTAAATCAGAATTCTCTATGGTGCAGTGGATGACCTGGCTGATGAATAAGGTATTTGATCTGACACAGGAGGAACGGAAGGAAAAAACAGAAAAAAGGATCACAGATCAGGTAATTGATTATATCAGAGAACATTATACGGAAGATATTAACAGAAATACGCTTTCGGAGAGGTTTCATTTTTCGCCGGAATACATTGGAAAAATGTTCCGGAAGGATATCGGAACGTCGTTGAATGATTATATTAATTCCCTGCGCGTGGAAAAAGCGAAACATTTGCTGGAAAACACCAATACAAAGGTGATTGATATTGCGCTGGAAGTCGGATTTGATACTCTTCCGTATTTCTCATCTGTATTTAAAAAATATACGGGAGTTTCACCGGCAGAGTTTCGGAAAAAAGAATAGATATCTTAAAAACGAAAGTTTTTGTACTTTTTTGTGTAAGAACTTTCGTTTTTTTTGCGCTATGATAAGTCTATCAAAAGGAACCGGAAAGAAGAAAGGAGAAACAAATGAAGAAAAAGATTTTGGCGATTTTGATGGCTACCCTGACAGTAGGATCTCTGCTGAGCGGATGTGGTGGAGCACAGAGCAGTGATGCAAACGGAAATCAGGAGAGCAGTAAGCAGGAAAGCAGCGACAGCGAAGAACCGGCAGAGGTTGTATTTGCGTACATGACGCAGAACAATATCCCGGAGTCATCAGAACTGGAAAGAATTCAGAACCTGATCAACGATTATACAGTAGATAAGATCAATACAAAGGTCAAGCTGGTACTGTTTTCCAATTCTGATTATATGAATCAGGTGAATCTGATGCTGGCATCCGGAGAACAGCTGGATTTGTTTCAGGCCTATAATACGTCGCATCTGAAATATATTCAGGATGGAACAGCGCTGGATATTACAGAGTATCTGGACAGTGACCTGAAAGAAACAACAGAAACTCTTTACGATGGTTTTCTGGCACCGACAACGGTAGAGGGAAAAACATATGGAATTCTGAATATGGGTTCCAACTATGTACCGGGTGGATTTACCTATCGTGAAGATATTACCGAGGAACTTGGAATCGATATGAGTCAGGTTACCAAACCGGAAGACTTGACAGCAGTGTTTGCAAAGGTAAAAGAAGCTTATCCGGATATGACAATCATTGATCCAAACAGAGCGAATGCGTTATTTGAAAGCTACCTGGGAAAGATTGCTAAAATTGATCCATTAGGTGACAATATTGCCTCATCCGTTTCCGGTGTGGCTTATCAGGACAATGCAACTGTAGTGGATATGTATGAAACGACAGATTTCAAAGAACTGTGCGAACTGACCAGAAGCTGGTTTGAAGCTGGTTATTATGCAAGTGATGCAGCTACTACAACAGCAACTACTGCAGAATTACTGATGTCCGGCAACTGCTTTGGCACATTCTGTGGCTTGGGTAATCCGAAGATTGCGCAGCAGTATACAAACAACTATGGTCATCCGTTTGAAAATGTACAGATCAGTGATTCGATGATCTGGTCTGGAAACGGCGGAGCATGGATGGTAAATTCCGGCTGTAAAGATCCTTCGGCAGCCTGCAAATTTATGAACCTGCTGTACACGGATGCATATGTAGACAACCTTCTGGTCTATGGAGAAGAAGGGGTGGATTACAAATTGGATGAAAATGGTTGTGCAGTAGCACCGGATGGATATACGGATCTGAACAGTGTAGCCTATACCGATAATATGAACTACTATTTCTGGGGAAATAAATGGCTGACCTATCCGGTTGTAGGCGGTCTGTATGGAGAAGAAAAAGAGACAAACAAGCAGCAGAATTATGATGGAGATCATTCAAACTATTATGGTTTCCTTTACGACTACAGTGATAAAGAAGCAGAATATACCGCATGCCTGAACATTGTAGAAGAGTATAAAAAATCTCTGTGGGTTGGTGCAGCAGATGTAGATACAACACTTGCCGAGATGACAAAACGACTGAAAGCAGCTGGTATGGATGACCTGATTCAGGCAAAGCAGGAGCAGCTGGATGCATGGATGAGTAGCAAATAGGAAAGACTTTAAAAAAGAAAAGGCTGCGGAAATTTACCGCAGCCTTATTTATCAAAAAGGGAGTCGAATTATGACGAAAAGTGAGAAAAAACATGCCAGTAAAAATACATTAGCATTACTGTTGATTGCATTACCGGGTATTACATATCTGATCATTAATAACTATATTCCTATCATTGGAACCTTTATTGCGTTCAAAAAGTTCAGTTATGCAAAAGGAATCTGGGGAAGCCCGTGGTGTGGACTGGATAACTTTAAATTTTTGTTCCTGACAGATGATGCATGGGTCATTACGAGAAACACATTGTTATATAATCTGGCGTTTATCGTGATCGGAACCGTAGTTTCTGTGATTTTTGCAATCCTGCTGCATGAGCTGGGAGAACTGTTACGCGGAAAGTTTTTCCAGTCCGTGCTGTTGTTTCCACACTTACTGTCATGGGTTGTAACGGCGTATCTGGTATACGCGTTATTGGGAAGTACAACCGGTTTTGTGAACAATACAATTTTAGATGCGCTGGGGAAAAAAGGCGTAGACTGGTATACTGCAAAAGCTGCATGGCCGTTTATCCTGGTTATTGTATATCTTTGGAAGAATGCAGGATATAATGCGATCGTTTATATGGCAGGTATTGCAGGCATTGATAAGGAAATTTATGAAGCGGCAAAGATTGATGGCGCTTCTAAATTGAAACAGATTACGGCCATTACACTTCCGCTTCTGAGACCAACCATTGTTATTATGACATTGATGGCGATCGGCCGTGTATTCTATTCTGACTTTGGTTTGTTCTATCAGGTACCAATGAATGCAGGAACCCTGTTTTCTACGACGCAGACGATTGACACGTATGTCTATCGTGGTTTGATGGAACAGGGTAATGTAGGAATGTCTTCGGCAGCAGGTGTATATCAGTCATTGGTTGGTTTTGCACTGGTCATGATTGCAAACTTTATTGTACGGAAAAAAGATCCGGAAAACGCATTGTTCTAGGAGGCAGGATATGAAAAAGACAGTCAGCGATGAAAAACGATTTATTGCAATAGCAACAGTTATTTTAGTGGTAATCAGTATTGTGGCGTTGTTTCCGATGATTCTTCTGGTGGTTGCGTCCTTTACCGATGAAAATGAACTGATTACAAACGGATATCAGATTTTGCCGAAGAAACTCAGCCTGGAAGCATATACCTACATGGTAAAACAGGCAGCAACAATCGTAAGATCGTATCTTGTTACGATTGGAACAACCGTTGTCGGAACCGGATTAAGCGTATTACTGACGACTTCGATCGCATATCCGATGGCACGAAAAACATTCAAATATAGAAACGCATTATCCTTTTTTGTATATTTTACCATGCTGTTTAATGGAGGACTGGTGCCACAGTATATTATGTGGACAACATTTTTCCATATTAAAGATACGTATGCAGCACTGATTTTTCCGAATCTTCTGATGACAGCATTCAATATTTTCCTGGTAAGAAACTATTACAGCAACAGCCTGCCGGAAGCATTATATGAAGCTGCACAGCTGGACGGAGCGTCAGAGCTTGGAATTTTCACCAAAATTGTATTTCCGTTGTCGAAGCCGGTAGTTGCCACCATTGGACTGTTTACAGGTCTTTCCTACTGGAACAGCTGGACCAATGCTTTATATTACGTACAGGATCCAAAATATTTTGGTATTCAGAATCTTCTGATGCGTATCATGAAAAACATTGAATATCTGCGAAGCGGAGCATCAGAGCTGGCGGCCGAAGGACAGGCAGTTTCGCTTCCGGGAAACTCCATCCGAATGGCACTGGCATTTGTCGGAATTTTACCAATCATTATTATTTACCCGATGCTTCAGAAATATTTTATCAAAGGTGTGGTTGTCGGCGCTGTAAAAGGCTGACAGAAAGGAGAAACAGATGGCAGCATATGTACATTGCAATTTTCACTCCTGTATCCTGCGGATGCAGGTAGATGTTTCGATTCTGCTTCCGGAAAA
This sequence comes from Blautia sp. AF14-40, assembly GCF_003479665.1. Taxonomy (NCBI): domain Bacteria; kingdom Bacillati; phylum Bacillota; class Clostridia; order Lachnospirales; family Lachnospiraceae; genus Blautia; species Blautia sp. AF14-40. Next base: position 119,948 of record NZ_QUHK01000010.1, on the reverse strand, counting down.
AGAGCGAATGGAAGATGTAGAGCAGGGAAAAAAGGGAGAGACTTTCGGGAAAAACAAAAAATATCAGACCCTGTATCTGCTGCATGGATTTACAGGAGACCATCTTTCGTATCTGAGGACCTCCAAGATTGAGCGTTATGCAGATGAGCATCAGATTATGGTGGTTATGCCAAGCGTATATAACAGCGCCTATACGGATATGAAATACGGACTGGATTATTTTTCTTATCTGACAGAAGAACTGACAGATTTTGTGGAGAGAAATTTCCCGGCAGCAACAAAGCGGGAAAACCGTTTTATTGCAGGAATGTCGATGGGAGGTTACGGTGCCTATAAATGGGGACTTACCTGTCCGGAAAAATTTGCGGCAATCGGAGGCGTTGCGGGATCTTATCATGCAGAATATCGTTATCAGGGAAAGGTAAATACGGTATCCACTCTTTGTGAAGCGTTATATGGCGATCCGCCTGCAATTACACCGGAGGTTCATGATGTTTTTACACTGTTGAAAAACCGGAAAGAAGAAGGAAGAGATATTCCAAGATTGTATACCTGCTGTGGTACAGAGGACAGACGACATCAGGATTCGGTAGATCTGAAGGAGTTTGCGGATCAGCTGGGCGTTCCGCTGTTGTTTGAAGAGGGTCCGGGAAGGCATGATGATATTTTCTTTGATGAGTATATTCAGAAGATTCTGGACTGGATGAACTTTGCGGGAAAATCAGTAGAAGAGTAAAATCTGCAGAGTATAAAGTGGGGCTTGCAGATTGCAGAGATGATTTTTCAAACACGCGCTAAGCGAAAACACTACAAAATATGGAGTTATTTAGGAGATAAAAATCTATATTTGTAGAAATTTTTCTTAGTGCGGCAGCCCCACGGGAAATACAGGGAGAAGAGGAAAATGGAGATAGAAAAAGCAGCTGTAGCCGGAACACTGGAATCCAGCGATTGTATGGTTACGGTAGAAGATGGGGATGGCAACATAGATCTGGTACTGGAAAGTACAGTGATTCATCAGTATGGAAATCAGATCCGTCATGTGGTTCTGGATACTCTGGAAAATCTGGGAGTTCAGAACGTAAAAATTAAGATTGTAGATAAAGGAGCTCTGGACTGCACCATCCGTGCAAGGGTGGAAGCTGCGGTATACCGTTCCGCCGGGCAGTCGGAGCAGCTGCCATGGGGAGGTGCGATCCGATGAGAGACGCAAAAAAACGATTACGTCGTACCATGATGTTTTTAAACGCACAGAAGCCGGGACTGATTAAAGATCCCTATATTTATGGAGCAGATTCTCTGATGTTGGATCTGGAAGATGCAGTGGCAGAAAATCAGAAGGACGCGGCCAGATTTTCCCTGTTTCATGCACTTCGCACGATTGATTATCATGGAGCGGAACGGATTGTACGTATCAATGGCCTGGACACACCTTTCTGGAAGGAAGATATCCGTTGCGCAGTAGCCGGTGGATGTGATGGCATCCGGATTCCGAAGACAGAGACAGCACAAGATGTAAAGATAGTGGAGCAGCAAATTTTAAAGGCAGAGAATGAGTTTGGCAGACCGGAGAACAGTACCTTAATTATGGCAGCGATAGAATCGGCAAGAGGTGTGGTGAAGGCGTTAGAAATTTGCGAGGCTTCGAAAAGGTTGTTTGGTATCGCACTGTCCGGTGGAGATTACACGAAAGATCTGCATACCCACATCACGGGAACCGGAATAGAACTGATGGGAGCAAGACAGCAGCTTGTCATCGCTGCACGGGCAGCAGGTGTACAGTGTTTTGATACCGTCTATACAGATTTGGAAAACGAAGAGGGCTTTCGGGAAGACGTCAATACGATTCACCTGATGGGCTTTGATGGGAAATCGATTATCAATCCAAGACAGATTCGTATTGTACATGAAATTTTTACGCCGAAAGAAAAAGAGATTATTTTTGCGGAAAAAGTAGTCCGTGAGATTGACAGCAAAAAGGCACAGGGAATCGGTGTGTTTACTGTAGACGGAAAGATGATTGATATTGCGTTTTATGATGGTGCAAAGCGAATCATCGAACTGGCCAAGGCTTCCGGTGTGTACGAGGGGGAACTGTAAAATGAAAAATGCAGTAGGGAGAGAAATTCCCGAGGAAATATTGAAGATAACAGGAAAAGAAGTATTTCACGGAGTGCATTATTATGATGGTTATGAATATCAGAAAGATGGTCCGAAAACCCGCTGCGTGGTGAATTCCGATGGCAGCAAACTGGTGAAAACAATTCATGAGGCACTGGTGAAATGCGAAATCCGGGATGGCATGACAATTGGATTTCATCATCATTTCCGGGATGGTGATCTGGTTGTAAATATGGTGATGGAAGAAATCCATAAAATGGGTATTAAAAATATTACCATTTGTGCCAGCTCTCTTGGGAAAGCGCATGCAGGACTGGTGCCGTACATGGAAGATGGAACGATTACGGGAATCCAGTCTTCCGGTGTGCGCGGTGAGATTGGAAAGGCGATTTCTGAGGGAAAACTGAAAGGGCTTGCAGTGATGCGCTCTCACGGCGGCAGAGTTCGGGCAATCGAAACAGGAGAAGTACACCTGGATATTGCATTTATCGGAGCACCGACGTGTGATGATTATGGAAACTGTCGTGGTATCGGTGGAAAGGCGGACTGCGGAGTGTTGTCCTATGCGATGGTAGATGCTGATTACGCAGACAGAGTCGTAGCAATTACGGACTGTCTGGTTCCGTTTCCTAATTTCCCGGCGCATATTTCCATGACAAAAGTAGACTATGTAGTAGTGGTAGATGCAATTGGAGATCCTAAGAAAATTGCAACAGGTGCAGCAAAACCGACGAAAGATATGAGAAAACTGATGATGGCGGATTACTGTACACGATTTGTAACGTCTACCCCGTACTTTAAAGATGGATTTTCCTATCAGACAGGTGTGGGAGGCGCGTCTATCGCTTCCACCATTTCGCTGGCAAAAATCATGAAGGAACGTGGAATCCGTATGCGTTTCGGTGTCGGAGGTCTGACAAAACCGATGTGTGATCTTCTGGATAACAATCAGGTTGATGTACTTCTGGATACGCAGGATTTTGATCTGGATGCGGTAGAATCAGTAAAAGATATCAGGCATTTCAGAATCAGTGCCGGTGAATATGCAGACCCTTTTAACAAGGGCGCAGTAGTCAACAAACTGGACTTTGTGATTCTGGCAGCACTGGAAGTTGATGTAAATTTCAATTGCAATGTTGTAGTAGGTTCCGATGGCGTTATAACAGGCGCGCAGGGAGGTCATCCGGATACGGCGGCAGGTGCAAAATGCACCATTGTACTGACTCCTTTATTACAGGGAAGAATTCCGGCAATCTGTACGGAAGTAACAACAGTGACAACACCGGGAGAATCTGTAGATGTAGTCATCACGGAATATGGAGTTGCAGTTAACCCACTGCGAAAAGATCTGCTGGAAGCGGTAAAAAACAGTGGACTTCCGCTGAAAACGATAGAAGAACTTCGGGATTTGGCTTACCGGATTGCAGGAGAACCGGAGAAAGTAGAATTTGGCGAACGTGTTGTAGGAATTATTGAAAGCAGAGATGGAACCATCATGGATGTAGTTCGTCAGATTAAACCATTCCGATTTAAAGAGGAAAAGAATATACTCCCGGAGCCAGTACATAAATAAGAGAAGGGAGGGCAGGCAGTGAGTGACTATATGGAAGAAACAGGGGATCCTTTTACCGGGAAAAAGAAAGAGGAACTCAAAAAATTTCTGGAATACATGGGACTTACTTATGATGAGCAGATTACACATTCCATCGTATTGCGAAAAGAGAAAGAAATCATAGCAACTGCTTCCTGCCAGAAAAATATCATAAAATGTGTTGCGGTATCAGAAGCGTATCAAGGACAGAATCTGCTGGCACATCTTATGACATCTCTGATTGAATATTTTTATGGAATGGGAATTTCTCATTTTTTCGGATTTACCAAGCCTCAGAACAAAGAACTGTTTTGTAGTATGGGAATGTATCCGGTGGCACAGACAGAAAAAATTCTTCTTCTGGAAAATGACAAAAACGGACTTGAAAAATTCCTGAAACGATTAAAAAAAGAAACACAGGAACAGCAGAAATGCAAAGTGGAAAACAGACATGAAAACGGTATCGGTGCAGTGGTTATGAATTGTAATCCCTTTACCAGAGGACATGAATACCTGATCCGGGAGGCAGCAAAAAAAAACAAATGGCTGCACATTTTTATCCTCTCAGAAGAACAGAGCTTTCTGACAACGAGAGAACGGTATCAGTTGGTAAAAGAAGGAATACAGGAAATTCCAAATGTGATTCTTCACCAGACCTCAGAATACATGATTTCGCCGGCTGTGTTTCCGACATACTTTATCAAAGAAAAAGCGAAAGCCTATGAGATGAATTGCCAGTTGGATATTCAGCTGTTTGGAGAGTGCATTGCACCGGAGCTTAAAATTACAGATCGCTATGTGGGCAGTGAACCGGTCTGCGATGTGACACATACCTATAACCAGTGCTTACGGGAGCAGCTGCCGTGCTATCAGATCCGCTTTCATGAAATTCCCAGAAAAACATATGGAGACCAGATCATCAGTGCATCTGAGGTCAGAAAAAAATATGCGGAAAATCAATTAAAAAGCGTCTGCGGAATGCTTCCGGAAAGTACCTGGCGCTATCTGGAAAGGAAAAAGAATGAAAACGGAAAATAAAGTTTCCTTAGAGCAGGTATTGTGGAGCCGAGAAAAAAGGGTGGCAACGCAGAAAGAGCTTCTTGAAAAATATCCGGGTACGTTAATCTGCTTTATGCTCAATATTCCGGGTCCGGAAAAGGTAAATAAACTTTTCGAAAAGGTCTTTTATGAAGGACTGGAAAAGATACAGAATAAGCTGGAAACGGAAAAAATTTCGACGGAAGTCCGGCTGGTACAAGAAAACATAACCGGATATGAGGGATATTTGGTTGTGAAAGCAGACGGCTGCCGGGTGAAAAAGCTTATGATTGCTTTGGAAGAGACGAAGATTGGGAGACTGTATGATATTGATGTATTGGAAAAAGAAAATACGAAAATCAGCAGAAATGATCTTGGATTTCCGGAAAGAAAATGTCTGTTATGCGACAACCCGGCCTGTCAGTGTGGCAGAAGCAGAAAACATTCGATCGAAGAATTGAGAAAAAAGATCTATGATATCATATGGGAAGAGCAGCTACAAAGAGGCGTAGCCGCTGAGATCAGTCAGGCCCTGATGGAAGAAGTGTATACGACACCAAAACCAGGCTTAGTAGACCGGGAGGATACCGGTGCACATACAGATATGGACTGTCAGACATTTCAAAAGAGTACAGAGGCGATCGCCGAAGATCTGGCGGCAATGTTTGAAGCAGGGTATTCCTGGGAGGCAGATCCGGAGACGCTGTTTCCGCTTCTCAGAGAAAGAGGAAAAAAGACGGAAGAAAAAATGTTTGCTGCAACCGGAGGAGTCAATACGCATAAAGGAATCATTTTTACGATTGGCATTCTAGCAGCTGCGGCCGGAATTTCCCTGAGAAATTACGGAAAAATCGAGTCAGAGAGTGTTTGCCGAATCAGTCTGGAAATGACAAAAAAAGAGCTGGAACAAGATCTGAGAAAGTTAAAACAAAGTTCGGGGATCACGCATGGAGAAAAAATTTACTGCCATCTGGGCGAAAAAGGTGTCCGGGGACTGGCAATGACCGGATATCCGATTCTGTGTGAACTTACGGTTCCTCATATGAAGCAGTATATAGCAAATAACAGGGACAAAAATCAGATCAATGTACAGATTCTTCTTGAAATTATAGCAGAGCTTACAGACACAAATGTCATCAGCAGAACCAGTGAGAAAGAAATGCGATGGCTGCAAACGGAAGCAAAGGCAATTCTTAAGGCAGGTGGTGCTTTTAGTGAGAATGGTTTGCAAAAAGTGCGGGAACTGAATCAGATTTGTATCCGGAAAAATATGAGTCCGGGCGGAGCTGCGGATTTACTTGCAGCAACGATTTTTTTGTGCCGCATGGAAACACTGATGGAACGACGGAAAGGTATTTTACAATAAAAAGAAATTAAAAAGAAACGGCCGCTTTCAATACGGAATATTTCGTTATTGAGAGCGGCTTTTCCTATAACAGCCTTCACTCGGACAAAATCTCCCACAAAGTGGAATTCACAGCTTACGAATATCCGCTTGACACACACTCTGGTGCGGTAATGTTTAGGGAAGGAAGAGTTACAATTTGCCCGGCGTTTGATTGCATCGAAAAAAAGAGTCTGTTATACTTAGCTATGTCTATTTTAGGAACGGAAACGGGGCAGAACAGGAGGAAAAAAGCATGAGTCTGCAGTTTATTATGGGAAATTCGGGGGCTGGGAAATCGAGGTATGCGTATGAAAAAATTCTGGCGGAAGCGGCGCGCCACCCGGAGAAAAATTATCTGATTGTCGTGCCGGAGCAGTTTACAATGCAGACACAGAAAGAACTCGTGTCTCTGCATCCGGCGGGCGGAATTTTAAATATTGATATTTTAAGTTTTCAACGTCTGGCCTACCGTATTTTTGAGGAGACCGGCGGAAGCCTGTATCCGGTGCTTGAAGAGACGGGAAAAAGCCTCGTGGTGAAGCGCGTTGCGCAGGAAAAGAAAAAGGAGCTGACAATTCTTGGCAGCACGTTAAAAAGAACCGGTGCGGTTTCGCAGATGAAATCGCTGATTTCCGAGCTGAAGCAGTATCAGATTGCGCCGTCCGAGCTTGATACGTGGGCGGAAGAGACGGGAGAGAAAAAGCTGCTGGCGGCAAAGCTGAAGGACACCGGTGTGATCTACCGTGCGTTTGAGGAATATCTGGAAAACCGTTACGTGACGGCGGAGGATGTGCTGGAAGTTCTGGCGGGAAAGCTGGAAGAATCGGAGCTGATTAAAAACAGTGAGGTACTGGTGGATGGGTTTACCGGATTTACGCCGGTGCAGATCGGTGTGCTTGGAAAGCTGTTCCGGCTCTGTGCGAAGGTTTATGTGACGATTATTATGGATGAGCGGGAGGACCCGTATAAAAAGGCGATTCCGCATCAGCTTTTTGCGATGAGCCGCCAGCTTGTCCAGCAGCTCATGAAAGCGGCAGATGAAGCAGGGTGCCCGGTGGAGCCGGAAATCTGGGTCAGACGCTCGGGACATGGCCGTTTTCAGCCGGGAAGCACGATGGATCAGCTGGAGCAGAGACTGTTCCGGTATGGGAAGAGAGGATTTTCCGGAAATGGAATAGAAAAAAGACCGGAATCAGGAACGGAAGCAAAGACGGGAAATCCGGCAGCAGGACACGAGGCGAACCAGCAGGGAATCTATATCAGCGTAGCGCCGAATCCGCGTGCCGAGCTGGAAGAGACGGTGCGTCTGATCCGCCGCATGGTGCGCGAGGAGGGCATGCGCTACCAGGATTTCGCCGTTCTGACCGGAGATCTCTCCGTTTACGGTACGTATGCGCGGGAAATCTTTGAAAAATGCGGTGTTCCGTACTTCGTTGATGAAAAACATTCCGTCCTGATGAACCCGTTCGTCGAATTTCTGCGCGCGGCGATTGAGATGGTCGTGCAGAGCTTTTCCTACGAGAGTGTCTTCCGCTATCTGCGCTGCGGTCTTTCGAGTCTGAACCGTGAGGAGACAGATGCGATGGAAAACTATGTCCTGGCACTTGGCATCCGTGGGCTGAAAGCGTATGGGGAGACGTGGACGAGGGGTTACCGCGGCATCAAGCCGGATGAAGTGCCGCAGCGCAATCTTCTGCGGGAGAAGTTCTATGCCGAAGTGCAGCCGTTTGCGGAGCAGATGAAAAAGAAAGATGCCACTGTGCGGGAGCGGACCGAGTCGCTGTATGCACTGGCAGTGCAGAATCAGATGCAGCAAAAGCTCGAGGAGCGGCGGCAGCAGTTTGAGCAGCAGGGACAGGAGGCGTTCGCAAAAGAATACAGCCAGATTTACGGCATTGTCATGGAGCTGCTGGACAAAATTGTCGAGGTGCTGGGCGATGAGAAGATGACGCTGGCAGAGTATCAGGAAATTCTGGAGGCGGGCTTTGCGGAGGCATCTGTCGGTATTATTCCGCCGACGGCGGACCAGGTACTGATCGGTGATAATGAACGGTCGCGTCTGAAGGACATCCGCGTGCTGTTTTTCGTCGGCGTGAATGACGGGCTGATTCCGCGCCACGACGCGGGCGGCGGCATTCTCTCGGAATATGACCGCGAGGAGCTGGAACGGGCGGATGCGAAGCTGTCCCCGACGGCGCGGGAGACGATGTATCAGCAGAAATTCCATCTCTACCGAAATCTGACAAAACCGTCGGAGCGGCTGTACCTTTCCTTTGCGAAAGCGGGCGCGTCCGGCGAGGCGCAGAATCCGTCGTATTTGATCAACGAAATACGAAAACTCTTCCCGGAGATTCCGGTGCGGGATATTGAAAAAGAGGAAAAACCGGAGGAAAAACTGGAAATGCCGCGTTCCGGCGAGGCACTGTTTCTGGAGGAGCTTGGCAGAGCGGCGGAGGGAGAGATCGATCCGCTGTTTGAGGAGCTTTACCGCTGGTATGCAGCACATCCGGAGGCGGGAATTCCGGCGGAGACGTATCGAAAAGCGGCGTTTCTGCGCTGTGCGGACGGTGTAATCGGAAAGAGTGCGGCATCGGCACTGTACGGAGATACGTTAAAAAACAGTGCAACGCGGCTGGAAAAGTATGCGGCGTGTGCGTTTGCCCACTTTATGGAGTTCGGCCTTCAGATCCGCGAGCGGGATCAGTATGAGCTGAAAGCGGCGGATATGGGAACGGTCATGCATGAGGCGCTTGAGAAGTTTTCGAAAAAACTGCAGGAGAACGGTGAGACCTGGAAGACGGTGACCGATGACACGCGTGACCGTCTGATTGAGGAGTGTGTCGAGGAGACGATGGCGGACTATGGAAACACAATTTTTCAGAGTTCAAGCCGGAATCAGTACCGCATTATCCGCGTGAAGCGGATCCTGAAACGAACTGTCTGGGCACTGCAGCAGCAGATCCGGCAGGGAGAATTTGAGCCAGGGGAATTCGAGGTTTCGTTCTCGATGGAGGACTCGCTGTCGGCGATCAACATCGATCTGTCGGAGCATGAGAAAATGCGTCTGCGCGGACGGATTGACCGCGTGGATCTCTGCGAGACGGACGATAAGGTCTATGTGAAAATTATCGATTACAAGACGGGAAATACGTCGCTCGACCTGGTGGCGCTCTATTATGGACTGCAGCTGCAGCTTGCTGTTTATCTCGATGCGGCGGTGGAACTGGAGCAGAAAAAGCATCCCAGCAAGCAGGTGGAGCCGGCGGGCGTGTTCTATTATCATATTGATGATCCGATGCTCGATCAGGAGGAGGATGAGACCGACGAGGCGTGGGGCCGGCGGATGCTGAAAGCGCTGCGGATGGACGGTCTTGTGAATGCGGACCGGAAAGTTGTGGAGCTTCTTGACCGCGTGCTTGAGGACGGAACGACATCCGATGTGATTCCGGTTGGAAAGAAGAAGGATGGAAGTTATACGAGCTATTCGAAAGTAGCATCGCCGGAGCAGTTTGATGTGATCCGCACGTACACCAGAAAGAAGGTGCGTGAGATCGGCGAGGGCATTTTTTCGGGCAATGTAAAAATTTCCCCGTATCAGCGGGACGGTGCAACGGCGTGTGCGTACTGTGAATATCAGGGAATCTGCGGTTTTGACCAGAAAATTCAGGGATACGAGTACCGCAAACTGAAGGGCATGGACACGGAACTGCTGATGAAGGCGATGCAGGAGATAACACAAAGTGATCAAAAAGAGTGACTGCCTTCCGGAAAGGAAAGAGAAATGCAGTTTTCCATGTATGAGAAAGTAATCAGCCAGAAAGAAGAGGGAGAGATAAATGGCAGTAAAATGGACAGCGGAACAGCAGAAAGTCATTGATACGAGAGACCGGAATCTTCTGGTCAGCGCAGCGGCAGGTTCCGGAAAGACGGCGGTTCTGGTAGAGCGGATCCTTGCGATGGTGAAAGATCCCGTGCGCCCGATTGATATTGATCAGCTTCTTGTCGTGACCTTTACGCGTGCAGCGGCGGGAGAGATGAAAGAGAGAATCGGCCGCGCCCTGCAGCAGAGCCTCGAGGAAAATCCAGAGAATGAGCATTTACAGCGGCAGCAGACCCTGCTTCACCATGCACAGATCAGCACGATCCATGGCTTCTGTTCGTATGTGATAAAAAATTATTTTCAGATGATCGATCTCGATCCGGTATACCGCATGGCGGATGAGGGAGAGATCCGTCTGATGAAAAGTGACGTGATTCAGAAGGTGATGGAGGAGCGGTTTGCGGAAAAAGATCCTGCGTTTACACGGTTTGTGGAGAGCTACGCGGCGGGAAAACAGGATGACGGACTCGACGCGCTCGTGCTGAAGCTGTATGAATTTTCCATGAGTTATCCGTGGCCGGAGCAGTGGCTCGAAGAGTGCCGGGCGGCGTATCAGATCGATTCGCCGGAGGCGGTGCAGAAAAGCATCTGGGTACAGGTACTGATGGCTGAGGCGAAAAAGCGGCTCTCGAGTATTCTGGAAGGAATTGAGGAAAACCGAAAAATGGCGGTAAGCCCTGGCGGACCGTATCTGTATGACGAGGCGCTGGCATCAGATCAGCAGATGGTGGAAGAGCTGATCGAGACGGAATCGTTCGATGGAATGGTGCGCGCGATGGCCGGAATGAAGTTCAAGGCGCTTTCGCGGAAAAGGGCAGACGATGTGAGCGAGGCGCTGAAAGATCAGGTGAAGGCAGAGCGCGATGCATGCAAAAAAGAACTGCAGAAATTAAAAGAGCAGTTTTTCGAGAAGGACAGCGCCGAGATTGCGGAGGAGATTGCGGACTGCCGGGAGCCGATCGGCGTTCTGATCGATCTGACGGAGCAGTTTGCGAAAGCGTTTGCAGAGAAAAAACGGAGCAAAAATATTCTTGATTATGCCGATCTGGAACACTTTGCGCTCGAAATTCTTGTGCAGCAGGAGGACGGCCGTCTGGTGCGGACCGATGCGGCGCGGGAGCTTTCGGAACAGTTCCGCGAAATCATGATCGATGAGTATCAGGACAGCAACTTTATCCAGGAGGCACTGCTCTCTGCAGTGTCCGGCGAGGAGGAAGGCAGATGGAACCGGTTTATGGTCGGCGATATCAAGCAGAGCATCTACGGATTCCGCCTGGCGCGGCCGGAGCTGTTTCTGGAAAAATATCATACGTATGCGAAGGACGGGGAAAGCCAGCAGAGAATCGATCTCGACAAAAACTTCCGAAGCCGGCCGGAGGTGCTTGCGACGGCGAATTATGTATTCCGCAAGCTGATGAGTCCGGAACTCGGAGGCATCGCGTACGATGAGGCGGCGAGCCTCCATGCGGGAGCAGCGTTTCCTGCATTGCCGGAAATGGAAGAGGAAAAGACGGAAACGTGGCATGCGGCATATGAAACAGAACTTCTTCTGCTGGATGACAAGGCGCCCGAGCTGGAAGATGATAAGTCGCGTGAGACAAAGATGGAAACGGAGGCGGCTGCCGTTGCCGCGCGCATCCGCGAGATGGTCGGAAATGAGGAAGTCGTGGGCAAAGAGACCGGGGAATACCGGAAAATTCAGTACCGCGATATCGTAATTCTGCTTCGTGCGGTCAGCGGATGGGCGGAGACGTTTTCGCGCGTACTGCAGGCGGCGGGAATTCCGGCGTACAGCACATCAAAAACGGGATACTTTTCCACGCAGGAAATCGTGACGGTGCTGAATTACCTGCATCTGTGTGACAATCCATGCCAGGAGATTCCATTTACGGCAATCTTACGCTCGCCGATCTGCGGATGCACTGATGCAGAGCTTGCTGCGGTGCGTTGTGTGGATAAAGACGTAAAAATTTATGAGGCGTGTGGAAAATATGCGGCAGAAGGGGAAGATGAGGCGCTTCGGAAGAAGCTTGGAAGTTTTCTGGAGCAGCTGGAAATGCTGCGAAGCCGCGTGCCGTATACGCCGATCCATGAGCTGATCACACAGATTCTCGAGGAGACGGGCTACGGCGGCTATGCATCTGCAATGCCGGGTGGTGTGCAGCGGCGGGCAAATCTGGAGATGCTGGTGGAAAAGGCGGTGGAATTTGAGGCGACGAGTTACCGTGGACTGTTCAACTTTATCCGTTATATCGAGCAGCTTCAGAAGTATGAAGTCGATTTCGGCGAGGTGAATATTTACGGGGAGAGCGCAGACACGGTGCGTATCATGAGTATTCACAAGAGTAAAGGACTGGAATTCCCGGTTGTGTTCCTCTCGGGCATGGGCAAATCGTTTAACCAGATGGACAGCCGTGCGGCGCTTGTACTCCATTCCCGCATGGGCATCGGCGCGGATGCGATCGATCCGGAGCACCGCGTCCGTCAGGCGACACTTCCGCGGCAGATCATCCGGCAGAGCATGAAGCTGGAAAATCTGGCGGAGGAGCTGCGGGTGCTTTACGTTGCCATGACGCGACCGAAGGAGAAGCTGATTATGACGGGCATGGCGTCGAAGCTGGAGAGCCGCGTGAAGCAGTGCGCGGCGCATGCGGGGCGGCAGGAGGAGCTGCTGTCGTATCAGACATTGAGCAGTGCATCCGGGTATCTCGACTGGATTTTGCCGGCATTTTCGAGAAACCGGTGTTTCGATGGGCTGTATGAACAATTCGGTCTGGCAGGGAATGCGGACAATCCGCTGTATGCAGAGAAAATTCCGGTAACGATCCGCCTTGTATCACCGGCAGGACTTGTTGAGGGAGAAGTGCTGCATCAGATGGAGCGCGCGGTGAATGAGCAGAAAATCATGGAAATTCCGAAGCAGCCGCCGAGAGAAGCAGCGCTGAAGGAACTTGTGGAGGAGCGGTTTGCCTACCAGTATCCGTACGAGAAGGAAAAACAGATTCCGGTAAAAGTTACCGTTTCGCAGCTGAAGAAGGCCGGGATGGAGGAATCCGAGATCGGAAAAGAGCTGTTCGTTCCGGAAGAACCTGTGCCGATTGTACCGGGCTTTCTAAAAAAGGATCACGCGAAAGTTCTGGCCGGAGCCGATCGCGGAACTGCATATCATCGCCTGCTGGAATGTCTCGATTATCGCAGATCGTACAGCATCAAAGAACTGATGACACAGACGGAAGAACTGATTGCGGACGGAAAAATGACGAAAGAGGAGGCGGAGTGCATTTATTTCAAATCCATTCTCACCTTTGCAAAAAGTCCGGTGGGAATGCGGATGCGGAATGCATTTCTGAAGGGAACGCTGAGACGAGAGCAGCCGTTTGTAATGTCCGTTCCGGCAAGCGAGGCAGATCCGTCCTATCCGGAAGACGAAACCATTCTCGTGCAGGGAATCATTGACGCATGGTTCCCGGAGGGGGACGAGATTGTTCTTGTGGACTACAAAACGGATCGTGTGAAAGAAGCCGGGGAGCTGAAAAAGAGGTATGAAAAACAGCTCGCCTATTACCAGCAGGCACTGGAGCGGACGACAGGGAAGAAAGTGAAAGAGAAAATTATTTATTCGCTGGCACTGGATGAAGAGTTGGTATTGTAGGAAAAAACTACTAGAAAAAACAACTGTCAAAACAGGGATAAAGTATGATATCATAGTTGAGAAACAAATAGGTATTGAGAAACAAAGAGAAAAAAGGAGATTCAGTGATGATTCGAAAAATTGTTCAGATAGAGGAAGACAGATGTACAGGATGCGGGCTTTGTGCGCATGCCTGTCATGAAAGTGCGATTGCGATGGTTGACGGGAAGGCAAAGCTGATCCGGGATGACTACTGCGACGGATTCGGTGACTGCCTGCCGGTCTGTCCGGCAGATGCGATTTCGTTTGTGGAGCGGGAGGCGCTGCCGTACGATGAGGAGGCGGTAAAAGAGAACCAGCGGAAGGCAAAAGAGGCGGCCGGACAGGAGAATACCGGAGCAGGAAAAGCAGGTGAAAACAGCTGGGCGATTGACCGTGCAGATGCGCAGGAAAATTCTGCAGCAGTTCCGTCCCGGCTCCGCCAGTGGCCGGTGCAGATCAAGCTGGTGCAGGAGCGGGCTTCGATGTTTGCAGGAGCAGACCTTCTCGTTGCGGCGGATTGTACAGCGTATACGTATGGAAACTTCCACCAGGATTTTATTCGGGATCATGTCGTTCTCGTAGGCTGTACAAAACTTGACGATATCGATTATTCCGAGAAACTTGCGCGGATTTTTATGTGCAATGATATTAAGAGTATCACGGTTGCACGCATGGAGGTTCCGTGCTGCGCAGGAATGGAGCGTGCCGTGAAGATGGCGCTGAAAGAGAGTGGAAAGAAGATTCCGGTGAAAACCGTGGTGATTTCTACGGAGGGGGAAATTTTGTAGAAAATCAGATATAGTAATTAGCGTGTGCCCTTAAAAGTTATTTTACAATTGGTACATTCTGCTTTGTGGAATATGTAAGACGAAAAAAATGAAAAGCTCGGTAAGAGGTATTAGAAAAATGAGTATGACGAAGATACAAGAGGAGCTTCTTGGTGCGCTGATCGGTCTGGCCCGGTCGGTAGATGGAAGAGGAGAAGCAGCAAAAGGTGAATCGCAGGAGTTTTCCAGCGGTGACAGCAATGGTCACCGCCCGGACAAAGCCACGCATGAGATTCTGCTTGGCGGAATTTGTGCGGCAAATCCGGAAAAAGAGCTGAGGGAAGAAGAGGGGAAATCCTGGATTGTACGCGTGGAGGCAGAAAAGAACCGTCTGAATCCGGATTGCGCAGTGTGCAAGGGAAAATGCGGCAGAACAGATAACTATGATCTCGAAGAAATGGAGACAGATGAACCGTCGGACCGGGCACGAAAAGAGCAGATTCTTGCGGAATTGTTTCCGATGGCAGAAAAACTGCAGCAGCTTCGGAAAGAAACAAAAGAGCAAAACGAAGAATTGCAGGGGGCGGTTAATTTTTTGTATAAGGCATTGTTTGCGATTGGAAACTATGTCGGGGAAAAGAGTCTGCAGAGTGTGGTGCAGGAGATGAATAACCTTTTTGTTAAATTGGAAAATGTATTAAAATAAGTAGAAAATAAGAAAAATCCTCTGTCCGGAGTGTATAAAAAACCCCGGAAACAGGGGATTTTTTGCGTTCTGCGCCAAGTGCATAAAACGTATTATCGCGTTTTCACAAAGTTTTGCAAAAGCAGACAAAATTGCAGACAGGCGCTTGCAACAGAAAAATGAATAGGTTATAACATTATAACAAGGCGGCAGGAGAACCAATACAAAGAAATGAGATTCTAGTGGCATATAAACAGAAAGAATACAGGGAAAAGATGAAAAGGGACGGAAGCGGGATGGAGAAGAAAAAGTATATCCTTCTGGATGTTGGCGGAACGGAAATCAAAGGAAGTGTGTCGGACAGAAATGGAGTAAGAACGAAAATCCGGAAATTTCCAGCACGGGCGCAGAAGAGCACAGAGAAGATTCTGGACAATTTTGCAAAGATCTGCCGGGAACTGATGATAGAAGCAGACGGAAGTGTTGTCGGAGTTGGGATGGCGATTCCGGGTCCGTTTGATTATGAAAATGGAATCAGCCGGATGCAGGGACTGAATAAGTACGATGCCATTTACGGGATTCCACTGGAAAGCGAAATCAAGGCGCGCGTGCCGGAACTTGGATCAGCACGATTTTTGTTTTTACATGACATTGAAGCATTTGCACTGGGAGAAAGCTGGTACGGAAACTGTCGTGATGTAGATAAAATTCTGTGCGTCTGCATCGGAACCGGCGCCGGATCTGCTTTTGTAGAAAACGGCAAAACAGTGAAAACGGGAAAAGGTGTGCCGGAAAATGGATGGATTTATCAACAGCCGTTTGGAGATTCCATTTTGGACGATTATCTTTCTGTGCGCGGGCTGGAGCAGATTAGCCTGGCTGTGACAGGAAAAGTGTGGAGTGGAAAAGAATTGTATGGTCTGGTAAAAGCGGGAAACATGGAGGCAGAAGAAGTCTGGAGAAGATTTGGAGCAGATGTGGCGGCTGGCCTTCTTCCTGTGCTGGAGGAATATCAGCCGGATCTGCTGCTTCTGGGCGGACAGATTGCAAAAAGTTTTTCCTGGTTTGGAAAAGAACTGGAAAGAGAGTGCGAGAAAAGAAAGATTCGGATTCAGATAGAAACGGAAACATCCGGCCGTGCCATGGAAGGCCTGTTGTCACAGTTTCCTGAAAAAACACAATAGAGCAAAAATATTTTCAGAAACAAAAATACAATGCTATGGAGAGAAAAGAAGAAGGAGAAACTGCAAAAATGGATAGAAATCCGGGAGCACCGCCGCTGTATGCGCAGCTGGAACAGATTCTGAAACAGCAGATCGAATGCGGCACGTACAAAAAAGGAGATTTTCTGCCAACAGAAAAAGAGCTGATGGAAAAGTACGAGCTTTCGCGTGTGACAGTACGCCAGGCGATGACGAATCTGATACAGAGCGGTTACGCCCGTGCACGGCGCGGCATCGGAACAGATGTTGTCTACGAGAAAGTCGAAGAGCAGATGGAAGGTGTCATCAGCTTCACGGAAGAAATGAAAAAGCATCATATCGAAATGCAGACAATATACTGCAAGATGGAACTGATCAGTCCCGGGGAAACGGTAGCAAGAAGTCTGCAGATTCCATTGACGGAGCCATGTTATTGCCTGAAACGTGTGAGGAATGCTGTGGGAAAACCCATGGTCTATACCATTACGTATCTGAAAAAAATCTGCGAACTGCCAACAGAGCCGGAGCCATACATGGAATCGCTGTATCAGTATCTGTGGGAGGAGCATGGAATCTATATTGAATCCGGCCGGGATACGCTTGAGGCGGCACTTCCATCGGAAGAGGTGCAGAAAGCACTGAAAATTGATGCGCAGATGCCTATTTTTATCCGGACACGGCAGACATTTCGGAAGGGCGGCGAGGTTTTTGAATATTCGATCTGCTATTATCCGGGAAATCGTTATAAGTACACGGTGGAACTGTAAACATATGACATGTAAAAAAACGAAACCGGATAGAAGTGCGAAATCCGCCAGATGCAAAAGCGTTGAAACAAAGATGATAGGTCTGATCGGCGCAGGAAACAACCCAATGGATGGAAGAAAAATTAAGAAAAGGAAAAGAATCCAAATGAATTTAAAAAAGAAATATGGAAACTACGAATTACATCCGCAAATGAAGATCACAGGATACGAAAATGAAATCTGGGATGAAAAAAAGAAGATCATCGAAGAATTAAAACGGGCGGTTCAGGAAAAACAGAAAGAAAAGAAAACCTGTATTCTTTCCTTTGATCTGTACCCGGGTGTACGAAAAGAAGAAATAATGGAACTGGCCAATGCACTGCAGCCGGACCGGATTTTTGATATCGAAGACTGTGCCAAAGACGAAGAAACGCTGTTAAGAGAATTTAACGATTACATCACCGATGACCGTGTTTTCGGCATTATGTGTCATAAAACCATAGACACCTGGTTTGAGAGCGAAAAGCTGGAAACCATGAAAAAAGCAATTGAGACAGAATGTGCGGAAGAAAAAGATACAAACGGTGGTCTGATCGTGATCGTTGGTACAGCGACAGAGCTTCTGGCCGAAGCAGATGTTCTTGTTTACTGTGATCTGACCCGCTGGGAAGTTCAGCTCCGCTACCGGAGCGGAATGCCAAACTGGCACAGTACCAATTATAATGATCCGATCCTGACGAAATATAAACGGGGATTTTTCATTGAATGGCGTCTGGCGGACCGCTATAAAAAAGAGCGGTATGAAAAATTCACGTATCTTCTGGATACGGAGAAAGAAAATGCACCGGTTCTTACAACGGGAAATGCCTTCCGAGGCGCACTGCAGCAGCTTGCCAGACAGCCATTTCGTATGGAGCCGTATTTCGACCCTGGCGTATGGGGCGGTCAGTGGATGAAGGAAAACTTTGGTCTGGATGCATTGAAGGAAAATTTCGCGTGGAGCTTTGACGGAGTTCCGGAGGAAAACAGCCTGAATCTGGAAATCGGCGGAAAAGTCTTAAAAGTACCGGCACAGGATCTTGTCTTCTATGCGCCGCATGAACTGCTGGGTGAAAGAGTCCACGGCCGGTTCGGCGCAGAATTCCCGATCCGTTTTGACCTGCTGGATACGATGGGCGGTCAGAATCTTTCCCTGCAGGTACATCCGCTGACCGAATATATCTATGAAAAATTTGGCATGCCATATACGCAGGATGAGAGCTACTATCTTCTGGATGCCGATGAAGACGAGGAAACGTATGTATACCTCGGCCTCAAAGAAGGCGTGGATAAAAAAGAGATGGAGCGGGAACTCCGTGCAGCAGAAAAAGGAGAAGAACTTTTCCCTGCAGAAAAATATGTCAACAAAATCCCGGTCAAAAAACACGATCATGTGCTGATTCCGGCAGGAACGGTGCACTGCTCAGGAAAAAACACGATGGTGCTGGAGATCAGTGCGACACCGTATATCTTTACCTTCAAACTCTGGGACTGGGGCCGCCTTGGCATGGATGGACTGCCGCGTCCGATCCACCTCGACCACGGTATGAAAAATATCCAGTGGAACCGCGATACCAAATGGGTGTACGACAATATCGTCGGCCAGCAGAAAACACTGGAAAAAACAGAAAACTGTGAAGTGGAGCGCACCGGACTGCACAGCCGCGAATTTATCGACACGATGCGCTACACACTTTCGGAAGTGTACACCGTTTCCATGGATGACACCGTTCACGTCATGAACCTGGTGGATGGACGCAGTGCTACGATTGAGAGCGTGGATGGAAGCTTTGCACCGTTTACGGTACATTACGCAGAAACCGCCATTGTTCCGGCAGCGGTCGGAACGTATCGGATTGTACCGAAAAAAGGCGAGACGATTAAAATGCTGGTAGCATCAGTGCGATAAGGGAAAAGTGATAAAAACTTATGGTAGCTGCATGGAAAAAAGAACGTAGAATTTTATATATTTCAGGAAGAATAATGTATGTTATTGGAGATTCTCCTGTGCTAAACTCTTTTTGCACAGGAGAACAGAAGAATATTTTAAGAATCCAAACAAGAGCACAGATATAAACGGCGGTAGGAAGATGGCGCCATGCCGGTTTGCTTTTTGAAAAAATTTGAAAAATAAAACTGGTTATCAAAACCGAGTGTATCTGCAATCTTGGAAATGGGCAGATCTGTAGAAGTTAAAAGCAGCGTTGCAGTTTCCACTTTTTTCTGCAGAATAAACTGTCCAGGAGAAATTCCCATGTGGGTCTGAAATAGTTTTGTAAAGTAACTGGAATGGTAGCCGGCCACTTCTGCCATCTGTTGTACGGTAATCTGCTCATGCAGATGTGTTTCAACATAGGCAATTGCACTGGAAAGTGGAGAATCAAAGGATTGTGGAATGAAAGAGACACTTCCAGGCGGGCAGCATTCAAAATAATAGCAGAGCAGATGAAAGACAGCCTGTTTGGCCTTCAAAGCGGAAGAAATATCCGTCTGTTTACAGGATTGAATAATGTCCTGAAAAATTCGCTGTGCTTTTTGCGGGTCTTTAGCATCAACACAAAGAGGAAACTGAACCAGCTGAAAGAGGTCCGTTTGCTGACAGGTAATCTGAAAATGGCAAAAATAGGTGCGATAGGGATTTTGAACATCTGTAAAAAAAGATTGATGCGTACAGGCTGGGAGCAGATATAACTGACCTGCGTGAGGATGCAATACTGTCTGGTCGACCTGAACTGTGCCTTCCCCCTGTATTACCAGCTGAAAGCTGGAAAAAGGAGGACGAGAGGAATCGCATTTCCAGGATTCATCGCAAATAATCAGATTAGCACGTTCGAGAATGACAGTTGCCTCCCGGAGGCGATTTTTAATAAGTAATTCGTTTTCATTCATAAGTCGTTTCCACCTATACATTCTTCTGTGAATATAATAATTTTAAAAATAAATCATTGATAAATGAATGATATGGCATTACTGCAAGAACAATTGTTAGCATTCTAGCATAAAAAGGAGAAAATAGCAAATGACACACAAAATCAGAGAAGTCTACATCGTACATCATTCCCACACTGACGTGGGTTACACCGATCTGCAGGAGCAGGTTATCTACAATCAGGCAAACAACATCCGCAGGGCGGTCGAACTGATTGAAAATGGAATCAAAAACAACACAACCCAGAAAGATCTGAAATGGAACTGTGAGACATGGTACTGCGTGGAGCAGTTTTTCAAAATGGCAACGGAGGAAGAAAAAGAAAAGTTTTTCGATCTGGTAAAAAAAGGAAACATCGGTCTGTCTGCCAATTATCTGAACTTTAATGATCTTGCCGACTGCAAATATCTGAAAGAAAAAATCCATACGATGCAGGAAATCTGCGGCGAAAAAGGAATCCAGATCAAAACAGCCATGATTGCAGATATTAATGGTATCTCCATGGGACAGCGCGATGCCCTGATCGAAAACGGAGTAGAATTTTTGTATACCAATATCCATACCCATCACGGCATGTATCCGCTGTATCAGAACCAGAAACCGTATTTCTGGGAAAATGAGAACGGACAGCGTCTGCTGGTATGGAATGGTGAGCATTATAACCTGGGAAATGCCCTCGGCATCGTCCTGAATAAAAATGTTAACTTTATGACAGAAAATTACTTCGGCAAAAAGAATGGCGATGTGGCAGGACTTCTGGAAAATCTGCACACGAATCTGGCTGCGAGCATAAAGGAATATGAAGAAAACGGTTATCCGTACGATTTCTATATCACCAGTGTTTCCGGCGTTTTTTCGGATAATGCGCCGATCAACCCGGCCATTGCAGATACGGTTGCGCTGTTTAATGAAAAATATGGCGAAGAAGTCACCATGCATATGGTGACGCTTCAGGAATTGTATGACAAGATCCGGGATAAAGTGCAGGATGCACCAGTGTATCGGGGTGCCCTCAATGACTGGTGGGGCAATGGCGTTGGAAGTACACCATATGCGGTAAAACATTACAAAGAAGCCGTACGACTGAACCATATCTGCGACCGACTGGAAGAAAAAACAGGGGTACATAACAAAGAAATGATTCAGGCATATGGCGACAATTCTCTTTTGTATGCAGAGCACACCTGGGGTCATTCTGCTACGGTAACCAATCCGTATGATACCATGGTAACAAATCTGGATATGCGAAAAAGCAGCTATGCTTCCAAGGCACATGAGGCCGCGGCAATGCGTAAAAATGAACAGTGCCATAAACTGGGTGATATCCTGCGGTATTACAATCTGTCCGGCAAAGTGAAAGCGGTCTCCACAAGCCATCAAAAGAGAGTATTTCCGGTAGAATTTTACGTAGAAACTTTAAGTCTTTTTGCAGTTAAAGTAACCGATGACAAAACAAAACAGGAGATGGAGGTGCAGCTGTCTGCTCATCCGCGCGGAGTCCTGATAAGTTTTCTGGCAGAATTTGAGCCGATGGAAGAGAAAACGTTCACGTACGAAGAGCAGCCGGCTCTGTCCCAGACCCTGTTCACCAGAACTGCCTGGGTAGGCGCAGAGCGGGTGCGCGATATTGTGAACACGTACGATCCGGAAAGTTACAAACTGCCTTACGGTCTGGAAAACGATTTCTTTCAGATCAAATGGAAAGTCGGAGAGGGCATTACCTCCTTCTACAATAAAAAAGCAGAGGTTGAAATGTGCAAATCCGGTCTGGAAACGTTCTTCACGCCGGTTTATGAACGCACCGAAATACGGAAGGGTGTTTATGCGGAACGCAGTCTGATCGGAAGAAATATCCGCGGACTTCACGCAGAGCAGTATCAGGGTGACCTTACGGATGTGAAAATTCTGGATCACGGACCGGTGTTTACCAAAGTAGAACTGATCTTTACCCTGGAGGGAACGTATCACAGCAGTGTTGTGATCAAAATGTACCGTCATCTTCCGAAAATTGAGTTTTCTTACCGGGTAGCCAAAACATTAAGCGAGGATATCGAAAGCCTGTACCTTCCGTTATCGTTAAATCTTCCGGATGCGGAAGTGATGATCCAGAACGGAGGTGTTACCATGCGCCCTGGTATTGATCAGCTTCCTGGCACCAATATGGAATACTATATTGCGGATGAAGGGCTCGTTTACCGGACAAAAGATCAGACGATTCTGGTTAATACTTTTGACACACCGTTACTTTACATGGGGGAGATGGAATCCCACCCAATCCTTCTGTGCGATAACAAAGAGGAGAATAATAAACGGCCGGTTTACAGCTGGATTATGAATAACACATGGGAAACAAACTTCAAGATGGACCTGTCCGGATTCAGTGAGTTCCGTTATGGAGTGGAGATTGTGGAGCAGGGAACCGCAGAGAAAGATATGGAAAGCCTGTCAGATAATGACAAGGGTGTGGTTACCTTTATTTGCGGGTAATCATTGTTCCGCGGTTTTACGGCGGTGTCAGGCAATGAGGCCATGGCTGTCTGGCGGTAGTATGAAAAACAGCAGAAGATGAAAAAAGACAGCGGGGAGTATGACAATTAGACGAAAAAGTCAGACTTTCCGCTGCTTTTTCGTTAAAAATGAAAACAGGCGAAAAAGTACTGCGTTAATATTAAGATGTTATGTGACTTAACACAAGAACACAGATTTTCTGTCTAAAAAATCAAAAGAAACAGAAGAATACTCCTCGATCTATACAAATTAGGACTGGAAAATAAGAATTTTAATATACAAAATAACGAAAAGGCTATTGACAATCTTTCTAAAAGATGTTAACATCTAAACACAAGTTAAGAAACAAATAGAGGGGCTGTTGGTAACATGGCAGAGAGAAAATCAGTATCCATGCAGGACCTGGCAGATAAGCTGGGCATCAGTAAAGTAACAGTTTCCAAGGCGCTGAACGGAAAAGACGGCGTGGGAGAAGAACTGAAAGAAAAGATTTTTGCGCTTGCGAGAGAATCCGGTTATGTCCTTCCGGACTACGGAAAACGGAAGAGCAAAAAAGTCGGTATCATCATGAGTCCGCGGTTCAGCTCCGGAGACGAAGGAAAATTTTATATGGCAATGTACGAGCGGATCATCTACGAGCTGCAGAGAGCATCCTGTTCGAGTATCATGATTTCTCCGACAACAGCAACACTCCCGTCGGACATGAACACGATACAGACCAGAGGGCTGTTCGACGGCCTGATCTTTCTTGGTATTCTCGATAAGGGTGTCCGGGAGCAGATTGCACAGATTGATCTCCCGAAGGTGTATGTGGACATCTACGATCGAACCCACAAATCCGATTCCGTCATCACCGAGAATATTTACAGCTCCTATGAGCTGACCAATTACCTGATCCAGCAGGGCCACACAGACATCGGATTTGTCGGAACCGTAGGAAGTACAACCAGTATTTCCGACCGATATCTCGGATATCTGCGGAGAATGCTGGAGGAGGGAATTTCCCCGAAAAATGAGTGGAGAATCCCGGACCGAAGCGAGGAAGGCATTGCCATTCCGCTTTTGCTACCGGAGAAGCTGCCCACCGCATTTGTCTGTAACTGCGATGCCACCGCATTCAAATTAGTGCAGGCATTAAAAGAGCGTGGAATCTGCGTACCGGAGGATGTTTCCGTGACCGGTTTTGATGATTCCATTTATGCACAACTGTGCAGTCCGTCGCTCACCACGGTTGCGGTTGACACCGACGCGATTGCACGTCTTGCGGCAAAACGTATGATCAAACATATGAATGAACCGCAGAAAAAGAGCGGCGAGGTATACCGCATTCCCGGAAAGATTATTTACCGGGATTCCGTTTGTAAGATAAACGGATCAAGTGATAAGCCCGAGCAATCGGGAGAAGGAGGAAAAAATCTTGAGTAAACCAAGCAAAAAGAAAAAAGGACGCTGGACCAAGAATGACACGGAGCTGACCGTCATGGCGCTGCCGACCACCATCTGGTATATTCTGTTCTGCTTCCTGCCTATGTTCGGTCTGATCATTGCGTTCAAGAATTACAAAATCACCGGCGGAAAGAGTTTCATTTATAACCTGCTCCACAGTGACTGGGCCGGCTTCAAAAACTTTTCGTTCCTGATCAGATCCAACGACCTGTTCGTCATCCTGAGAAACACAATCCTGTATAACCTTGCATTTATCGTTCTTGGTATGGTATTTTCCGTAGGACTGGCTATCATGATCAGCCTGCTGCACAACAAAAGAGCGTCGAAGGTATATCAGACGATGATGTTCTTCCCATATTTCATGTCATGGGTTGTAGCTTCCTACTTCCTGGATGCATTCCTGAACCAGGACAACGGTCTGATCAACAGTATAATGAGAAATGCAGGCAAGGAACCGATTCAGTGGTACATGAGTGCCGGTGTATGGCCATTTATCCTGATCTTCATGTATCTGTGGAAATCTACCGGATACAACATGGTTATCTACCTGTCCAGCATTTCCGGTATTGATACCACACTGTACGAGGCAGCCGTTATGGACGGCGCCAATAAGAGACAGCAGGTATGGCACATTACCCTGCCTTGCTTAAAGAGTGTCATCATCATGATGTTCATCCTGAATGTCGGAAAGGTCTTCTACTCCGACTTCGGACTGTTCTTCCAGCTTTCTCAGGGAGCAAGCGGTTCGATCTTCAAAACGACAGCAACTATCGACACATATGTATACAACGCACTGCAGTCTTCCACTCCGATCGGAATGACTTCTGCGGCAACATTCTTCCAGTCTGTTGCATGCTGCATCACCATCCTTCTTGCCAATGCCATTGTGAAGAAGATTGATGAAGACAGCGCGATTATTTAAGGAGGTACAAAAATGGCAAAAAAGAAAAAAGATCTTGATCTGGCTTCCTCTTCACATTTAAATCAGATCCAGGGATCTACAAATGCAATTTTCAATGTTATTTTTGTGATCCTTGCCCTGGCCTGCATTATCCCGGTGGTATTCATCTTCATGATCTCGATTTCTTCCGAGCATTCGATCAAGATGAATGGCTACCAGTTTATCCCGAGTGCATACTCGCTGGATTCCTACAAATTCCTTCTTCGGGAAGGACAGATGATTGTGACTGCACTTGGCGTTTCCGTTGCGGTAACGGTTATCGGTACGGTAATCGGAGTTGCCCTTACGATGCTGATGGGTTACGTTCTTTCCAGAAGCACCTACAAACTGAACGGATTCTTCACCATGGTCGTTTTTATTCCAATGATCTTCAATGGTGGTATGATTTCTTCTTATGTAGTTAACACACAGTTCCTCAACCTGAAAAACAGTATCTGGGCGCTGATCCTTCCGCTTTGTGTTTCTTCGTTCAACGTTGTTATCTGTAAAACGTTCTTCAAGACCAACATTCCGGAATCCATCATTGAGTCGGCACAGATCGACGGAGCAACCCAGTTCCAGATTTTCGGAAAGATCGCCCTGCCGCTGTCGAAACCGCTGATGGCAACGATCGCCCTGTTCCTCACCTTCGGTTACTGGAACGACTGGTTCCAGTCTTCCCTGTACATCAGCGATACCAAGCTGTATTCCCTGCAGGCTCTGCTGGATCACGTACAGAGAAATATTGAGATGATGGCAAACAACCCGTCTCTTGGCGTTACCACGGCACAGTACATGAACTCGATGCCAAAAGAGGGCGCCCGTATGGCGATGGCAATCATCATCATCATCCCGATCGCATGCTGCTATCCGTTCTTCCAGAAATACTTCATTTCCGGTCTGACGGTCGGTGCGGTAAAAGGCTGATCGACCATTTACCTTTATGGATCTCATACTGAAGCAAAAGGCTTCGGTTAAGGATAATTTCAACATTCTATATTTTATATCAGGAGGATGCTACAATGAAAAAGAAACAGTTTTTAGCTCTTGCACTTTCTGCTGTTATGGCCGGTGGCATGCTGGCAGGCTGCGGAAGCAGCAACGGAAGCAGCAGCTCTTCAAAGAGTGATGCAAAAGATGAAGTTGTTACACTGAAATGGATTCAGGTTGGTAACGGAATGCCGAAGGATTATGATGAGTGGCTTGCACAGATCAACCCATATCTGGAGGAGAAAATCGGCGTTAATGTAGACATGGAAATCGTTCCGTGGGGTGACTGGGATAACAGAAGAAGCGTTATCACAAACTCCGGCGAGTATTTCGATATCCTGTTCACCGACCAGAACCGTTACTCTTCTGAGGTGAACACCGGCGCACTGATGGACATTACAGATCTGCTCAAAGACAACGCTTCCGAGCTGTATGACATGATTCCGGAAGATTACTGGAAAGCAGTAGAAGTAAATGGAAAAATCTACGGCGTACCGACCTACAAAGACAGCTCCCTTTCCGAGTACTTTGTATGGGATCAGGATATTGCAGACAAATATAACATTGATGTAAATTCTGTAACAGATTTCAATACTCTGTACGATGCTCTGAAGACAGTAAAAGAGGGCGAAGGCGGATCTCCGTACTTCATGTCCAAAAATGGTGCAAACTTCCTGCTGAACCTGAACTACGATGATTTAAGCTCCGGACTTCCGGCAATCGGCGTTAAATACGGCGATGACAGCAAGACCGTTGTCAATCCGCTGGATGACGAAGAAATCCTTTCCAACCTGGATATCGTTCGTAAAATGTATCAGGAGGGCATCATCAACGGAGACGCTCCGACAGCAGATGATTCCAGCAAATACGCAATGTTCTTTGTTGCACAGGGATGGAGCGGCGCTGCAAAAACAACATGGGGTCCGAACAATGGTATCGCCAATTGTTCAGCAGTACAGTATGGCAACACAGTCGTTTCCAACACAACTGTACGTGGTTCCATCAATGGTATTTACTCCGGATGCAAGCACCCGGACAAAGCACTTCAGCTTCTGAACCTGGTAAATACGGATTCCAAAGTACGTGACTGGTTCTACTATGGAGCAGAAGGAAAAGACTTCGAGTACACCGATGACAATAAGGTACACCGCCTGACCACTGACTGGGGTATGGCCGGATATACCCAGGGTACTTTCTTCAACGTAACTCAGACAGACGATGTTGACTTCAACCAGTGGGATGAAGTAGAAGAGCTGAACGAGAAAGCAACTCCGTCTGAGATGCTTGGATTCAACCTGGATACCTCCAACATCGAAACAGAGCTTGCAAACTGCCGTGCCGTATATGAAAAATACTATTCTGAGTTATTCACCGGCGCACAGGATCCAAGAGAGCTTGTAAAAACCATCGATGCTGAGCTTGAGACAGCAGGCTGGGAGACCATCCGCGAGGAAGCTCAGAAACAGATTGACGCACAGAAATAAGTTTGATACATTAACTTTATAAGAACTACAACAGGGCATTTTCGATTACGGAGATGCCCTGTTGCAGGATAACGGGAAATGAAAAAATTGAGCGAAAGGATGAAAAAAGAATGAAAGAGACATTACCAAAGTCCGTTCAGGAGCTGATTTTAAGCCTGAGAGAAAAACTGAAAGACGAGCCGGAAATCGTTGATATGTTTGAGCGATGCTACTCCAATACCCTCGACACAACCGTAAAGAAAATGGAGGACGGCAGCACCTACGTCATCACCGGAGATATCCCGGCAATGTGGCTGCGTGACTCGGTAGCACAGCTGCGCCCGTACCTTGTTCCGGCGCAGAACGACCCGGAGCTGGCTGACCTGATCGCAGGCCTCATCCGCCGCCAGTTTATGTGCATCAACATCGATCCATACGCAAACGCATTCAACGAAGGACCGAACGGCAACTGCTGGGAGAAGGACGAGACCGATATGGGACCGTGGATCTGGGAGAGAAAGTATGAGATCGATTCTCTCTGCTATCCGCTGCAGTTCTCCTATCTGTTCTGGAAGAACACCGGAAGAACGGATCAGTTTGACGAGGTTTTCTGGGAAGGTGTTGACAAAATCCTGACTGTATTTGAGACTGAAATGAACCACGAGGAGAAATCCCCGTACAGCTTCATCCGTAAAAACTGCTCCTACACCGATACGCTTTCCCGCGATGGAAAAGGTGCGCAGGTAAAATCCGGCATCGGCCTGATCTGGTCCGGCTTCCGTCCAAGCGATGATTCCTGCCGTTACGGTTATCTGATTCCGTCCAACATGTTTGCGGTTGTCGTTCTGAATTATCTGAAGGAGATCGCAGATTTCGTCGGCGGAAAAGAGGAGATTGCGAAGAAAGCAGAAGAGATGGCAAAGACCGTAAAACAGGCCATTGAGACTTACGGTACCACCCATATCTGGGGACTTGGCGATGTTTATGCTTACGAGGTAGACGGCTTTGGCCAGTATAATCTGATGGACGATGCCAATGTACCGAGTCTTCTGGCTATGAGCTATCTCGGCTACGAGCCGGAAAGCCAGGAAGTGGCTGACAACACAAGAAAGCTGATCTTAAGCGAGGCAAACCCGTTCTATTATGCAGGAACGAAGCTTTCCGGTATCGGAAGCCCGCACACACCGGTTCGCTACGTATGGCACATCTCCAAAGCCATCGAGGGACTGACCGCACCGACAAAGGAGGAGAAACATCAGATGATCCACGAACTGATGGCAACCGACGGGGGTACAGGACTGATGCACGAGGGTGTTTTCGTAGATGATCCGACCGTTTACACCAGAGAGTGGTTCTCCTGGGCGAATGCGATGTTCTGCGAGCTGGTGATGCAGTATTGCGGGTATGAGATTAAGAAATAAACAAAAAGAAAAACGAAAAAGATAGAAAAGAGGAGGCTGTGGTCGCTGCACAGCCTCCTCTTTTCGTCTACACCAAAGAAAACTGTCAGTAACAGTTTCCCTGAAAGGAGGGACAGCAGTGGGGAGAATACTGCTGTCCCAGGGGAACATGGGATTTTCATTTTGATTCATTTCTCTGCACACGGGGTATTATACACAGTTTTTTTGTGATATGTAAAAGATATAATTGATATGAAAGATATAATAAATTGGCATGACGAAGAAATGTAAAAGAATCTGAGCATCAGAAAATCTTAGGAAATTTATTGGGATTTCTTTGGAAAAGAAGAAGCGGAATCCTAAGAATGTTTTGGTAGAATCCTCTTATCAAGTGAAGATGAGAGAGGAAAGAACATGACCTGGAAAAACGAGAAAAAATCAAAAGCATTACTTGTGGTATTCGGCATTTACCTGGCGCTGCTTGTCTGGTGCATTTTATTCAAATTCGCTCTGCGCCCGGAAGAAATTCCGCACCTGCGGGGGATTAATCTGATTCCGTATGCGGCGTCGGTTGTGGTGAACGGGAAAGTGCAGATTAGTGAAATTATCGAAAATATGCTGGTCTTTCTGCCGTTCGGCCTCTGCATCTCAGCCTTCTATCCGGACAGCGAAATCCAGAACCGCATTCTCCTTGCATCGGGACTGAGCCTGTTTTTTGAGGTGACGCAGTATATTTTTGCGATCGGCGCGAGTGATATTACGGATGTGATCGATAATACGCTTGGCGCGGTGATCGGAATTCTATTGTATCTGGGGATGAAAAAAATCTGGAAAGAGAAGACGGGAAAGATCATTACCATTCTGGGAGCGGTGCTGGAAGTGCTGTTTCTGGCGTTATTGTTTTTTACGTTTGCGGCGAATAGGATGTTTTAAGATTGGAATTCAGGAAAGGATAGTGTATAATCGAGAAAAGGACAAATTCCGAAAGCAGGTGTGATGGATGGAAAAAGTAATCAGTATAGGAAAACAGAATTTTGCATCCTTAAGGGAAAACCATTATTTCTTTGTGGATAAATCTCACTTCATCAAGGACTGGTGGGAAAACGGGGATGAAATCACCTTGATCACCCGCCCCCGCCGCTTTGGCAAGACACTGAATATGAGCATGCTGGACTGCTTTTTCTCTAATAAATATGCCGCCCGGGGCGATCTGTTTGAAGGACTTGGCGTTTGGAAAGAAGAAAAATATCGGGAACTGCAGGGAAAGTATCCGGTGATCTTTTTGAGTTTTGCAGCCGTGAAAGCAGATCAGCTTTCGGAAGCAAAAATTCAGATCAAACAGCAGATTGCGAGAGTGTATGAAGAAAACCGTTATCTTCTGGATGGGGATCTGCTGAGCGGAAATGAGAAGAAAGCATACAACGAGGTCAATCTGCATATGGGTGATGCGGAGGCCGCAGCGGCACTCAATAATATGAGTATGTATCTGGCGCGGTATTACGGCAGAAGAGTGATTATTCTGCTGGATGAGTACGACACGCCGATGCAGGAAGCGTATGTCCATGGCTACTGGGCGGAATTTACAACGTTTGTGCGGAGTCTGTTTAATGCGACGTTTAAAACGAATCCTTATCTGGAACGTGCGATGATGACCGGAATCACGAGGGTTTCGAAAGAAAGTATTTTTTCTGACTTAAATAATCTGCGTGTGGTGACGACGACATCGGATCTGTATGCGGAATGTTTTGGATTTACCGAAAAGGAAGTTTTTGCATCTCTGGACGAGTTCGGAATGGGAGACAAAAAGGACGTTGTGAAGCAGTGGTATGATGGATTTATCTTTGGCGGACACCGCGATATCTACAATCCATGGTCGATTACCAATTATTTAAAAGAAAAGAAACTGCGCCCGTACTGGGCAGATACGAGTTCGAACGGTCTGGCAGGAAAGCTGATCCGCACCGCCTCGCCGGAAATCAAAGAGTATATGGAAGATCTACTGAACGGACAGGCAGTCACGGTGAACTTTGATGAGCAGATGGTGTTTGAACAGCTGGATTACAATGAAAATGCAATCTGGAGTCTGCTGCTCGCGAGCGGTTATCTGAAAGCGGAAGAGGTGGAGTATCGCGGAATTACTTTGAAGCCGTGGTATCAGCTCCGTATCACCAATCTGGAAACGGTGAGCATGTTTGATGATATGTTCAGCGGATGGTTTGAAGCATCGGAAGCTGGGTACAGCAGCTTTGTGAAAGCACTGATGCAGGGCGATCTGGAAGCGATGAATTATTATATGAATAAAGTGTCACTTGCAACATTCAGCCATTTTGACGTTGGCGGAGAGAACAGTGAAAGTCTGGAGCCGGAACGATTCTATCATGGCTTCGTCCTGGGACTGATGGCAGAGCGTGCGGAGTGTTATCAGATCCGGTCGAATCGGGAAAGTGGATTTGGACGGTATGATGTGATGATGATTCCGAAGAATAGAGAAAAAGATCCGGCGATTATTATTGAATTTAAAGTCTGCAGCCGGGTAAAAAAGGAGACACTGGAAGATGCGGTGCAGGAGGCTTTAAAACAGATCGTGGATAAAAAATACGACGCAGAACTGGTGGCCCTTGGCGTGCCGCAGGAAAGGATCCGGCATTATGGGTTTGCATTTGCGGGGAAGAATGTGTTGATTGGAGCAGAATGAGAGAAACGGGTGATGAAGGTCATCCGTTTCTTTTGGCGTAAAATGGTATTCCTATTGACTCACTATGATATAGATAGTATGATAAATTTAATTTTTAAAATTTATTTTTACGTGAGGATATTTTATCTATGAAACGATTTTCTTCCACTACCTTAAAAACTGCTTTCGTAAAATCCATCCCGATTTTCTGCAGCTACGTTTTCGTCAGCATGGCCTACGGCATGATGATGGCATCCGCCGGCTTTCCCTGGTATGATTCACTTCTGGTAAGTCTGACGGTCTATACGGGCGCGTTCCAGTTCGTTCTGATTACGTTTCTTTCTAGCGGCGCTTCCCTCATCACCATTGCGCTCACTGCACTTCTGATGAACAGCCGCCAGAGTTTTTACAGCATTACCTTCCTGAAGGAATTCAAACAGATGGGGCGCCGCAAGCTGTACATGATTCACACGATGACCGATGAGACATACGCCGTAAACTGTACCTTAGATCTTCCGAAAAAAGAAAAAGAGGACACCATGTTCCTCGTCGCTCTGTTCAGCCGCTACTATTGGATAGTTGGTTCGGTTCTCGGCGGCATTTTAGGCCAGATCGTTCCATTTGACCTGACGGGCCTTGATTTCTGTATGACAGCCCTGTTTCTCATTATCTTCATTGACCAATGGGAAAAAGCAGAGAAGCACACGCTGGCGCTGTCTCCGCTCTGATCACCTTCGGACTCCGTGCACTCCCGTTTCTTGCATTTTCCGGCAGCCGTAAAATGCCCGCATCACTCGAACGACTCGGCCAGGCACTGCCGTCTGCCATCATGGCGGTACTGATCATTTACTGTATGAAAGATATTCCCACCGGCGGTATCTCTGCCGCAGTACCGAAACTGCTCGCAGCAGCGGTCGTTTTTATCACCTACAAATGGAAACACCAGACCCTCGTCTCCATCCTTCTTGGAACCATTTCGTATATGATGCTTCTGCGTCTCTTTTAAAAAGAAACGGTGCAGTTCTGAATTCATGGCAGAAATTCAGAACTGCACCGTTTTTCTATTCTCTATATGCATTAGAAGGATTGGCAATTATTCGATGACTTCGTACTCTCCGTCGCCCGTCTTTTTGAATAACGGAAGCTTCTGCAGAAATACAATATCTTTTCGATCAGCAGCATCGCCCTCAGCAAGGATCGCTGCTTTTTTTACAACCTCTGCACTGGCATTCGCCATCAGGCATTCCAGTGCGTGCAGGGACTCGCCGGTGGAAATGACATCATCCAGCAGGCAGACACGTTTGCCGCGGATTTTATCTGCGTCTTTTCCATCCAGACAAAGATGCTGCTCACCCGCTGTTGTAATCGAATGAACGGATGCGGAAACCACATCTTTCATGTAGGATTTTGTGCTTTTTCGTGCAACGATAAATTCTTTATGGCCCAGCTCTTTGCTTACTTCATACGCTAGGGCAATACCTTTCGCTTCTGCGGTGACAATGGCATCGACTTCTCCGATTTTTGCGGCCAGCTCCGGCGCACATGCACTTACCAGCTCGGTGTCACCAAGGACAACAAAGCTTGCAAACGCCATCTCCTCACTGATCGGGATAAATGGAAGTGTTCTTTTCACTCCGCAGAGCTCCATGCTGTATTCTTTCATACGATTTTCCTCTTATGTTACTGAATTTATAATCCAAGCAGTTTTGCAGCAACACCGGCCAGCATTCCGAGGAACGGGTTTGTTACTGCAGTGACAACCATTGTGGTTCCGCCGACGGCTGCATTGATAGCGAAGGCAGACGGCGCATCCAGTACAACGGTTTTGAAGATACCGAGTACAAACAGGAAACCTGCGATCGAAGAAGACGGAACAAATTTTCCGATTTTCGGAAGCAGTTTCAGAAGCAGAATTACACCGATCACAACCATCATGATGACACCAGCCCATACAGCGTGCGGTGCATTGGCAGTTGCGGAAATGATTGCCTCAACCGGGGCTCCTCCGAAAAAGGAAGAAAACATATCGGCCAGGGAAGAAATCACGGTCAGGTTATCGACGTTGTAATTTCCACCGGTTGCCATTCCTGCGGTAATTCCGCCGAAGGAAATGTTGGAACCAATGTTCAGGCAGACCATACCGAGTGCGCCGAGAATTACGTTGGCATTGATTGTAAATTTCTGGCGGACAAATTTATCATCCTCTACGACAATGCTGGATTTCTCTTTGTTGAAAAATGCATTGGCAATGCAGGATGCTACAACGGAAATGACGATGGTATAAACCAGGGTATTGGCACTGTCTTTGGTAAAGTAATAGGTGATCAGTGCTGCGGCCAGGGAAACACCGCCGGAAATGGCATCACTCTTGATCATATCGATCGCGGCCTTTACCAGAATGATACCGACACCGGCCATCATTCCATAGGCAACATCCTCACCTACAAAGTTTACGATTTTTGTCAGCAGTCCAAACACTCCGATCAGAGCCATAATCACACCGCCGATAAAAATCATCGTACAGCGTTCCGAACGGTCTTTTCCAGCCGTTCCGGCGTAAGTGATCGTCTCCGCCTGGAAGGAAATTGGTGCGACACTCTGCGTAATCGTATTGCCCACCGCACCAACAAAGAATGCCAGCGCCGTCGGAACCGATGCAAATCCAAACGTCAGAGCAAGAAGACCCTGCGGCAGACCATTCAGCACAACGCCGATGATTGCCAAAAGATCTGTTAAAATGGCTTTCATACTAAATACTCCTCCTCACTATGAAATATGTCGTTTTGAAGCAAAGAAAAGTGTAGCACCAAAACCGGTCAAAGTAAACCAGATCAGTCATGAAAGGTTTTTGTCAGTGATAATAAGTCAATCTTATATACAAAATATTATTATTTCTGTGTGCTAATAAATCAAGAGGATTTTTAAATGTCTGCATAACCAATAATCAATAGTTACAAAACTGGGTGCCATTATTTGGAATTGTGCATATAGAAGCGAAGAAAAAGATTTGCTATACTAAATCTGTATAAGGGTTTTTATCACAGTTATAAGAAATGGAAAGGGGATTTTTACTTATGGCAATTACAGAGACAAAAACAAAATATGGACAGGTTCATGGTGTGCAAAAAGACGGCTACACGGTATTCCGCGGCGTTCCGTACGCAAAGCCGCCGGTAGGCGAAAAACGATTCTGCCCGCCGGAAGAGCCGGCGTGCTGGGAGGGCGTTTATAAGGCGGATCATTTCGGATGCGTCTGCCCGCAGACCGAGCATGAGCCGGACTCCTTCTATGGAAAAGAATTTTATCTCGACCCGGAATTCGGCATGAAGCAGAGTGAGGACTGTCTGTACTTAAACATCTGGACACCGGCAAATACAGTGGATGAAAAACTGCCGGTTGCTTTCTGGATTCACGGCGGCGCGTTTATGCACGGCTTCAGCCACGAATCCGAATTTGATGGAGCTGCTTACTGCGAACGCGGAGTGATTCTCGTTGCGATCAATTACCGTCTCGGTGCTTTCGGATTTTTGGCACATCCGTGGCTGTCCGAGGAGAGCGGTGCCGGAAGAAGCGGAAACTACGCGATTCTCGACCAGATCGCAGCACTGAAATGGGTAAAAGAAAATATCGCAGCATTCGGCGGCGACCCGGAAAATATCACCGTATTCGGCCAGTCCGCGGGATGTATGAGCGTACAGACACTCGTCAGTTCTCCGCTGACTGAAAACTGGATCAGCAAAGCCATTTTCCAGAGCGCCGGCGGCTACGACACCGGACTGAACCGCGATATGCCGCTTTCCGAGGCAGAAACCATCGGCCAGGAATTTGTAGAGCTTAGCGGAGCAAAATCGCTGGAAGAACTGCGTGCGATTCCGGCTGAGAAAATTGTGGAGCTGCAGGAGGAGTTTGGCCGCGTAAATCCATCGAGAATGCTGAGCTTCGTACCGAACATCGACAATCATCTGCTGACCTGCGGCTATAACGATGCCGTAACCGAAGGAAAAATCAAGGACATCCCATATATGCTCGGTTCAACTGCAGACGACATCGGTGTGTTCCCGGAGATGAAAGAAAAAGGCGAGCACGGCGGCATCTATAAGGGATGCATCAACTGGAGCATTGCGCTGGAAAAACTCGGAAGAAAACCGGCTTACGTTTACTACTTCACCCGTGCCCTGTTAGGTGACGACGCCGGAGCGTTCCATTCCTCCGAACTCTGGTACATGTTCGGAACCCTGGGCCGAAGCTGGCGCCCGAAAACCGAAGGCGACTATGCCCTCAGCAAAGAAATGATGGACGACTGGACCAATTTCATGAAAACCGGAAACCCGAACGCAGAGGGAAAAGACGACTGGAAACCATGCACAAAGGACGACCCGTATGTGCAGGTGCTGGATGTGAGAAAATAAGCAGAAGGAAATAAAAATGGCAATCGAATATAAAAGACTTACCCAAAAGGAACTGGATTTTTTCATTCAGATGAGAATCCATCAGCTTCGCGAAGAGGGGGCAAAAGAAGAAATTGATTTAGCACCTGCGTTAAAAGATTACTATGAACGTCATATGGCGGATGGTACTTTTGTATCTTGGATTGCTGTTGACGGAGAGAGCATCATCGCAACAAGTGGAATGTCATTTGT
The DNA here is from genome assembly GCF_003479665.1 of Blautia sp. AF14-40. NCBI lineage: Bacteria > Bacillati > Bacillota > Clostridia > Lachnospirales > Lachnospiraceae > Blautia > Blautia sp. AF14-40. The sequence continues at coordinate 83,829 of NZ_QUHK01000010.1, read as the reverse complement.
AGAAAAACCTCCATACTTTGGATGCCCGAGCGGCAGAATTGGATTACTGTCCAGTATGTTTACAGATCCGGCGTATCGAAGAAGAGGTATTGCAAAAGAATTGCTGTCCCGTGTGATAGAAGATGCAAAAGAATATGGATGCGGAACAATACAGATTACGGCATCGGATATGGGCGTTAAGTTGTATACAGATTTTGGATTTGTGCACAATGGGAATTTTATGCAGTATAAATTGTAATGTCCCTCAGAAAGAGATATTCTCTCCACTGGCTGCGATATTGGAAAAATATTCAACAAATAATAGCAAGGATTCTCTCACCTCTATAGGTGGTGAGATGAATTGCAAATAAGAAAGTTAACGGCAGTGGCGGGCGGAGAGAAATCGGTATCCCCCACTGACATGAGGCAAACCACAGTCAGCATTCTGCTGACATGTCAGACTCTGTGAAATTACCGACTGTGGATTGAAACAAAGAAAGAGGAAAAATTAGAATAAAGAAAGAGCAGCATTTTACCGACGTGTGAAAGGTAAAAATGCTGCTCTTTTTGCGTGGCAGAATCAGTCGTCCAGATCGTTGCGCTCGCGGAAGATCTGATAAATGGTGTCGATCAGTTCATCGTCATCGAGGCCTTCGAACTCGGCTTCGTTGACATCGAGATTCTCGGAAATGATGCGCAGAATGTGTACCGGTTCGTCATCGCCGCCGTCGGCCGGATAGAGAACGGCGTACTCATCCTCCTTGTATTCTACGATATCCAGAAGCTCAAAACGGACAGAATTTCCGTCCTGATCGGTAAGGACAATAAGATTGGAATCCATAATTGCAATATACTCCTTTGTGTGTTATTTTTGCCGCTCAAAAACATGCAAATATAAATTTATTATACTATGAGCAATTGGATTTGAAAAGAAAAAAGTGTCTGGTGCGATACGCTTGATATTTTGCGCCGATACGGTATAATGACAACAGAGTAAAAACTGGCGGCTGTGGCCGTACCCGGAAAAATTGGGTGAAAGGAAGAACTTATGAATTATCAGGTATTAGATGTCAAAGTAAAAGATACAGAAGAAACTGCAAAATTATATACGTATTTTCTGGACAACTCGCGTGAGATTGCTCCGGAACGCGTGCGTCCGGTCATCGTGATCTGCCCGGGCGGCGGTTATGAATGGGTGTCCGAGCGTGAGGCAGAGCCGATTGCGCTGAAGTTTGTCGGAGCCGGTTACCACGCTGTTGTTCTGCATTACAGTGTTGCTCCGGCAGCTCACTATCCGACGGCACTCCGCCAGCTTGCCTGGACCGTTGCACATCTGCGGGAGCATGCGGCAGAATATCATATTGATCCGAACAAAGTAGTAGTAGCGGGATTTTCCGCAGGCGGCCATCTGGCAGCATCGTACGGTGTGTTCTGGAAAAAGAAAACATTCCTTGCAGAAGAACTTGGCGTAGACGCAGAGCAGCTTCGTCCGAACGGTCTGCTGTTATCCTACCCGGTTATCACATCCGGTCCGAAAGCGCACCGCGGATCCTTCACCAATCTGCTGGGAGACCGGTACGATGAGCTGGTAGACGAGATGTCTCTCGAGAATCAGGTCAGCCTCGATACGCCGAAGACCTTCCTGTGGCATACCGCGCCGGACGACTGCGTGCCGGTAGAAAACTCCATTCTGTTCTTTACTGCACTGCATGCACTGGAGATTCCGGTAGAAATGCATATTTATCCGGTCGGCGGCCACGGCCTTGGCCTTGCAAGCGAGGAGACACAGAGCTATGAATACCAGAACGCAGTACGCGAAGAGTGCCAGAGCTGGATTTCACTGGCACTGAGCTGGATGCAGCATTTATAAAAAAATGTCCCAGAAGGGAGAACAAAGATGAAAGTATTAATTGTAGTAGATATGCAGAATGATTTTATCGACGGAAGTATCGGCACGAAAGAGGCGGTCGGGATTGTTGACCGCGTTGCAGAGGTGATGGATTCGTTTGACGGAGCTGTTATCTGCACCAGAGATACCCATTTTGCGGATTATCTGGAAACGTCCGAGGGCAGAAAACTTCCGGTAGAGCATTGTATCGAAGGAACGAAGGGTCATGCACTGCAGGATACAATTCAGAAAATGGCGGAGAAAAAACAGGCCGTGGTGATGAATAAAATCACCTTCGGTGCAAAAAATCTGCCGGAGGAGATCGAAAAACTGGCAGGCGGCGTGCCGGAATTCATTGAACTCGTGGGACTCTGCACCGACATCTGCGTGATTTCCAATGCCATGCTGCTGAAAGCATTTTATCCGGAAGTGCCGATTTCTGTCGATGCATCCGCGTGCGCGGGCGTAACGCCGCAGAGTCATAAAAATGCATTGGAAGCTATGAAAATGTGCCAGATTGACATTGTAAACGAATAGACGGAAAAGAGGAAAAATTATGAGCACAACAAGATTATTTGATCAGGATGCGTACCTGGGTGAATTTGAGGCAACCGTAGAACGGAGCGTCTGCGAGGGCGGCATGTACCGCGTGCTGCTGGATCAGACCGCATTTTTCCCGGAGGGCGGCGGCCAGCCGGCAGATGAGGGAACACTGGATGGAATTTTTGTAACGGATGTACAGGAAATCGACGGCGAAATCTGGCATACCGTGGAAGCACCGCTCGAGCCGGGCAAAACGGTAGTTGGAAAACTTGACTTTGAAAAACGTTTTTCCAATATGCAGAATCACTGCGGAGAGCATATCGTGTCAGGTATCGTGCATCGGATTTACGGTTTCAACAACGTTGGATTCCATATGGGAAGTGATGTCATTACCGTTGATTTTGACGGTGTTCTGACCGAGGAGCAGCTCTACGATGTGGAGCAGGAGGCAAACAAAGCCGTGCTTCGAAATGTTCCGGTTACGATCAGTTATCCGTCAAAGGAAGAGCTGGAAACCATGGATTACCGGAGCAAAAAAGAGATCGAGGGCCAGGTGCGGATTGTGACGATCGAAGGCTGCGACAGCTGTGCGTGCTGCGGAACCCACGTTGCAAAAACAGGGGAAATCCGTCTGATCAAAATCTTAAGTGCCCAGAAATACAAAGGCGGCGTCCGCGTGACCATGCTTTCCGGTGAAAAAGCGTATGCGGATTACTGCTTAAAACACATCAATACCCTCGGCATTGCACGTTTACTTTCTGTAAAACCGGAAGAAGCCGGGGATGCTGTCGTACGGCTGAAACAGAAAAATATTGAGATGAAAAAAGAAATCAAACAGCTCAAAAAAGAACTGTATGCACTGCAGGGAGCACCGGAGAGAAAATAATGGCAAAAGAAAAAGAAATCAAAACAAATGCAATGCGGATTCTGGACCGCCAGAAAATCAAATACGAAGTTCTTCAATATGAATGCGATGAATTTATCGACGGGCTTCACACAGCAGAGAAAACCGGCGCGCCGGTCGAGCAGTCGTTTAAAACGCTTGTGGCGCAGGGCAAAAGCAAACAGTATTACGTGCTGGTGCTTCCGATTGCAGAGGAAGTAGACCTGAAAAAAGCCGCAAAAGCGGTGGGGGAGAAATCCATCGAGATGATCCATGTCAAAGATATCACTGCAGTCAGCGGATACGTCCGCGGCGGATGCAGCCCGATCGGAATGAAAAAACAGTATCCGACCGTGATTCAGGAATGTGCGGCACAATTTGATAAAGTTTACGTGAGCGGGGGAAGAATCGGAACCACGCTGTGCATGGCGCCGGAGGATCTGAAGAAGGTCAGCAGAGCGGAGTATGCGGATTTTATTCAGTAAAAACAGAAAAAACTGTATGGAAGCAGACCAGAACGAAGAAAAAAGTTCTGGTCTGTTTCTTTTTACTGTGATGCGGCTGGGGAATTTCTTTCAAAAAAGGATCATAAAATAATAGCCAAAAAGCAGCGGTGAAATTGCGATACGATTCTACGAATCCGCGAAAAACGGAAAACCTTTCACACGATTTTTCTTTTTGGTGTGAGAAATTTTCATCCCGTTTTTGGAGGCAATTCACAAACCGGAAAAAGTTGCCGAAAACCGCTGGACAAATCGAAAAGAGGCAACTATAATGACCTCACAATCAAGTTGACCCAAACGAAACGGGAGGTGAGAGACAAAATGTCTTTGCAGCACTGTCTGGTACTGACAGTTGCGACAGGGGCGGTATGGATGGATTTAAGAACACGCAGAATTGCAAATGAATGGATTATCACCGCATGGATCGCCGGGCTGGTTACACAGCTCATCCGCTATGGCGCCGCGGGAGCGGGTATTTTTCTTTTTGGGATGCTTTTCCCGATACTCGCACTTTACATTCTGTTCTATTTTCATATGCTGGGCGCGGGAGATATCAAACTCCTATCCGCTGTTGGAGGCTTTCTCGGTGTGCCAGCGATCCTGAAATGTATGATTGTGTCGTTCCTGTCTGGAGCGGTCTTATCTATCGGAATTATTCTCGTCTGTGGAAATTTACCGCAGCGTCTTACCAAATTTTTCAATTATTTCCAAACTTATTTTACCAAAAGAAAATACCAGAAAAAAACAGAGCCGGTTCCCTATTACGATGGGAAGTGGGGCATGGAGTGCATCCATTTTTCCGTTCCCGTGCTGATGGGAGTGTTGCTCTGGATGGGGGGATTTTATTGAATACTGCAAAGAAAAAGAGTGTTTTTGCAGTCTGTGACACGGAAATGGAATATGCACGCAATTTTATGGAATATCTGAACCAGAAGAGAAATATTCCGTTTGAAGTGCATGCGTTTTCCAGTGCGGAGATGTTCCTGGAGTTCGCAAAAAACAACGAAACAGAGATTCTTCTGATTTCGGATAAAGCGATGAAAGAAGAGATCCGCCGGTATCCGATCCGTCAGATTATCATTCTGTCTGAGGGCGTACACAGTCCGGTGCTGGATCAGTATCCGGCGGTCTACAAATACCAGTCGTCGGAAAAGGTGATCCGCGAGGTCATGGCGTGCTACGGCGTAGAAAATGGTGTCGATACATCGCCTGCACTGCTGCCGAAAAAGGAAATGCGCATCATCGGCATTTATTCGCCGGTCGGACGGACGCAGAAGACCTCGTTTGCCCTGACGATGGGGCAGATTCTGGCAAAAGAGCGGGCGGTTCTGTATCTCAATATGGAGAGCTATTCCGGATTTGAACGGCTGCTGGAATGCAGCTACGACAGGGGAATGAGCGATATTCTGTATTATGCGAGACAGGAAAATCAGGGCATCATCTACAAACTGGGCGGAATGGTCCAGTCAATGCAGAACCTGGATTATCTGCCGCCCGCCGCATCGCCGATGGACATTCAGACTGCAAAATATGAAGAATGGAAATGGCTGTTTCAGGAGATTGAGAAGAACAGCAGCTATGAAGTGCTGATTCTCGACCTCGGGGATGGCGTGGCGGATCTGTATCAGATCCTGGATTTTTGCAATGAAATTTACGTTCCGATAAGGAATGATGTGATTTCTGCGGCCAAAATGGAGCAGTTTGAAAATTTGCTGCGCCGGTGGGACTGCCAGTCGGTGCTGGACAAGATGCGGAAAATCCACGTTCCGTTTCACACGGCCAACCGGACGGGAAAAGCCTACTTTGAGGAGCTTGTCTGGAGCGAGCTGGGCGACTATGTGCGTCAGATTCTGCGGGACGGCAGAAGAGGAGAAGAAACATGACAATGCCGGAAATTCTGCGGAGAAAACTGATGGAGCGGATCGATATCGCATCCGAACCGGATGACGGAGAGGTTCTCGAAGAGATTGACCGTCTGATTTTAGGGGAAGAAGAAACACGGTATCTTCCGGTGGCACAGAAGGCGGAGCTGCGCAGACAGCTGTTCTACAGTGTGCGGAGGCTCGATGTCCTGCAGGAGCTGCTGGAAGATACGGGAATTACCGAAATTATGGTAAACGGTTATCAGCATATCTTCGTGGAACGGAACGGCAGAATCGAGAGATACGGCAAAAGCTTTACCTCCGCGGAAAAGCTGGAGGATGTGATTCAGCAGATTGTAGGCCGGTGCAACCGCGTGGTGAATGAACAGAATCCGATTGTGGATGCACGGCTGGAAAATGGAGACCGCGTCAACGTTGTCATGAAACCGGTCGCATTAAACGGACCGATTCTGACCATCCGCCGCTTTCCGGAGCAGGCGGTGACGATGGAATTTCTGGTCTCCATCGGGAGTATTACAAAAGAGGCGGCAGAGTTTCTGCAGACCCTCGTCCGGACCCGCTACAGCATGATGATCGGCGGGGCGACCGGATCTGGCAAAACGACATTTCTGAATGCGCTTTCCGCCTACATTCCAAAGGGCGAGCGCATCATAACCATCGAAGACAATGCAGAGCTGCAGATCCAGGGTGTGGAGAATCTGGTGCGGCTGGAAGCAAAAGAGGCAAATCTGGAATCAGGAACAGAAATTACGATCCGCGATCTGATCCGCGCAGCTTTGCGTATGCGTCCGAACCGCGTAATTATCGGCGAAGTGCGCGGAGCGGAAACGTTTGAATTATTATCCGCACTCAATACCGGGCATGCGGGATCTTTGAGCACGGCACATGCAAACAGCGTGAAAGATATGATCTCCCGTCTGGAAACGATGGTGCTGATGGGAGTGCAGCTCCCGTTGGAAGCAATCCGCCGCCAGATTGCATCGGGAATCGAAATTCTCGTGCATTTAGGACGAGGGGAGGATGGAAGCCGTCGGGTGGAGGAGATCGCAGAGATCACAGGGATGGAGGAGGACGAAATCAAAACGGTTTCTTTGTTTCGAAGAGAATATGGGAGAGGCCTGCAAAAGACAGGCGAACTGGTACACAGAGAAAAACTGGAGGGGAAAACAGGATGAGAATACGTGAGGGAAGCCAGGCAAAGACGGGCATGGCAGAGGAGAAGGAGACGAAGGGGATCGACTATCAGACCTGGGAATTTACCGGTCGGGAATATCTCGAAATAGCGGGAATCAGTCTTGGGATTGCCGCCGCTGTGAACCTGCTCTGTTACCGGGCGTGGTGGGCATGCATTGCTGTGGTTCCGGTTGGAATCGTATGTTTTCACACGTATCGGAAAAACCGGATTCAGAGGCGGAAAGAGGAGCTGTACGACAGTTTCCGGGATCTGATTGCGTGGATGCACACGGCACTGCGTTCCGGCTATTCCATGGAAAATGCAGTGCTGGAGGCGGCAGGACAGCTGGAACAGTCGCTGGGAAAAGAAAACATTCTGGTACAGGAACTGCGCCGGATGCGTCATAAAATGATGATTTCCGTGCCGGTGGAACAACTGTTTCAGGATCTTGCGGTGCGAAGCCGCATTGATGATATTGCGACGTTTGCAAGTGTACTGGTGATTGCGAAGCGGACAGGAGGAAATGTCTGCGAGATCTTTCAGAATACGTGGGATATTTTCTGTACGAGAATTGACACGATGCGGGAAATCCGTGCGGGCGTTTCTTCCCGGCGGTTCGAGCAGAATATTATGAGTGTTGTGCCGTTTGGAATTCTGGGATATGTACAGCTTTCCTTTCCGGAATTCTTAAGTGTGATGTATGGGAATGTAATCGGGGTTTTCTTCATGAGCGGATGCCTTGCCGTGTATCTGGCGGCATGGGTGCTTGGAAAGAAGATTCTGGACATTGAGTTTTAAGAAGCAATTGAAGTTTAAAAAGTAAGACTGCGAATCATAACGATTCGTCCGCAAAAAAGGGGAGGAATCAAATGTTGTGGATTTGTCTGACCGCATGGGCGGGGCTGTTCATCTGGTATTTCCGGATGAGAAAAAAGGCGGAAGATCACAAATTGGTGAGACGGATTTTCTGCCTTGCAGCGACAGGGTTTATAGCGGGCACTGCACTCTGCCTTCCGATCGGAGTGCGAAAAGTTTCAGGAGATGAAAAAGCGGAACTTCAACTGGAACGGGGTGCCTTAGGCAGCCAACCGACAGAGGAAAAACTTGAGGTTTCTGTTGGAAATCAGAAACCGGAAAGAATTACACTGTCTGTACCTGCAAGAGCTTACAGCGCAGAAGAGATAGAAGAGGCGTTCAGTACGGCGATAGAGGCGCTGGATGAAATCATCTTAGGTGAGAATCTGTCTTTTCATACGGTAAACAGAAACATGGATCTGGTTACGGAAATACCGGGAAGCCCGGTGGCGCTTAGCTGGGAAACAGACAGGCCGTTGTTGATTGACAGCCGGGGTTTGCTGTCAGACGAGATTCCCGAAGAAGGAGTGGAGGTTACGCTGAAAGCGGAACTGGAACTTCAGGGGGAAACAACAGAATATATACGGAAGGTTCAGGTCTATCCACCGGAGATAAAAGGGCGGGATGAGGTTCTTAGGGCACTGAAAAAAGCAGTGGAAAAAGAAAACGAAGCACATCCCGAAGAAACAGCCTATTATCTGCCGGAGACACTGAACGGAGAAACTGTAACATGGTCAAAAGTGCCGGATCTGACAGGTCTGGAACTGATGGCACTTGCCGCGGCGGCAGGAGCAGCCTGCTGGGCGGCAAAAGGAAGGGAAGAAGAAAAAGCAAGGCAGAAAAGAGAAGAACAGATGCTGCGGGATTATCCCGAAATTGTCAGCAAAATGGTTCTTCTTCTGGGTGCCGGGCTTGGGATGCGGAAAGTACTCGAGCGGATTGCAGTGGATTACCGGAAAGATCTGGCGCTTGGCGGGCAGAAACGTTTTGCCTATGAAGAGATTGTATTTACCTGCCAGGAGATGGAAAACGGTGTTTCTGAGCAGGAAGCGTACCAGCGCATGGGAATGCGTATGGGAACCGGAGCGTATCGTTCCCTTGCTGTTCTGCTGACGCAGAATCTGAAAAAAGGCAGTAAAGGACTGCTGGAATTATTGAAACAGGAATCGCAGGAGGCCTTTGAGGAGAGAAGAAGGCAGGCGAAAACAACAGGAGAAAAGGCATCGACAAAGCTTCTTCTTCCGATGGGCATGATGCTTGCGGTTGTATTGGTCATACTCACGGTTCCGGCATTTTTGTCCTTTTATGCATAGGGGATGTTTTTATCCCCACAACAGCTGGTAAAGAGAGGGAGGTGGAAATTATGAAGCTGATATCGGAGTTCTGGAAAGAGGAAGATGCGGTGGGTGTTGTGGAAGTGATTCTGATTCTCGTTGTGCTGATCGGACTCGTACTAATCTTTAAAAAGCAGCTTGTGAGTCTGGTCAACAGTCTGATGGAGAAGGTCACAAACCAGAGCAACACCGTATAAACGGGAAAATGTCCAATACGGAACTCCAAAGAAAAATTTAGAAGCCGGTACGGACCTATATGTCATTTGCATATCTGTGTCTCGGTATATCCTTTATCCGATCCACGGCATCTAAAGTTCGAAAAAGTAAAAGTAAAGTGGAAGGAGCTGTATCCCATGAGGGAAACAGAAAGACAGAAAAGATGGGCAGCCGGAAGCATAACAGCATATTTGTGTCTCGTTCTGATACTGATGCTTTCCCTGGTTTCCGGGACAATTGCGTCGGTGCGAAATGCCCATGCACGGGTGATGACGGCCTGCGCAATGGAACAGGGACTGTATTCTCTGTTTGCCGGGTATGACAGAACACTGCTGGGACAGTACGAGCTGTTTTTTTATAACGGCGGGGATAAGAGCGGTGTCTGGAAACCTGAAACCATGAGCAGAAAAGTCGCAGAAACTGCGGGAGAAGTTCTGTCCCCCACTGCATCGGGGATGGGAATTCTATCAGGCAGTTTATCTGGCGGACAGGTTACAGAAGTTTATCTCGGCGGCTATCGTCTTGCGACAGACGAGGAGGGAAGTGCTTTCTCCCGTCAGATCTGTGAGGCAATGAAAGCCAGCCTTGGAACTTATGGAATACAGCAGCTTTCCCAGAAATTAAGAGGAGAACAGGAAACCGTGAAACGTCAGGAGGACGGACAGAGCGGTTACGAGGAAGAGGAGGTTTTAAAACAGTATGAAGAATCCAAACAGCCAGAAGAGGGAACAGAAAAAACAGAAGGTGAAGGAGAATCTGGAAACGGCACGCCTTCGGAACCGGATCAGAAGCAGCCGGTACCGGAAGATTTTGTGAATCCGATTGAGGTCATTCAAAAAGTAATGAAAATGGGAATTTTAGGACTGGTCCTCCCGGAAGGGCAGGCACTGTCGCAGGGGGAAACGGATGTATCGTTTCTTGCATCAAAACGGGAGCTGCAGAGCGGGTTTGGCATGGCAGAGTGTGGAAAAGAACTGAGCTTTGTGGATAAGATGCTTTCGTCCGAATATATTCTGTGGAAATTTCCGTGCTATACCAGCAAGGAGAAGAAGGAAGGGCTGCAGTGCCAGGTGGAATATGTGCTCTGCGGAAAAAACAGTGATCAGGATAATCTGGCGGGAACCGTGAACCGTCTGCTGGCGCTGCGGGAGGCGGCAAATCTGGTGTATCTGGCGAAAGATGCGCAGAAGCAGGGCGAGATGGAAGCAATGGCGGGGGTAATTGCCGCGTCGTTTGGAGTTCCGGCGGCGATGCCGGTTGTGAAAATGGCACTTGCCGTGTGCTGGGCATTTGCAGAAAGCATTCTGGATCTGCGGGAACTGCTGGATGGTGGAAAAGTAGCGCTGTTCAAAACGGCAGAATCGTGGCAGCTTTCTCTGGAACAGCTTCCGAAACTGCTGGAAACAGGGGATCAGAGCAGAAAAAATGCACCGGGCGGCATGGAGTATTCCGATTATCTGCGGCTGCTTTTGATGCAGAAATCGGGAAAAGCGGTAACGTTTGGAGCGATGGATCTGGTGGAATACAATATGCGGACAGAACAGCAGCAGCCGGGTTTCCGACTGGATTGCTGTGTCGATGAACTGGAAGCCGGTTTTACGGCGGTAATTGGGAAACGAGAGTATGAGATTACGAGAAATTATGGATATGAGATGCAGGGAGCAGCCTGAAAAATGGGATGACTCCGGCAGGGATACAAAAGGGTGTTCTTCTGAACGGCACATTTATTTCTGGAACCTTATCAAAAAACTTATCCACTCTTCCGGGAATTTTTATAAATCCGGATCAGGAGAGCAGCCTTTTGTAAAACGAAAATGGAACAGGGCAAGCCTGACGGTGGAAGCTTCACTGGCACTTCCTGTTTTTCTGATCGCGGTTCTTGTGTTATTAAAAATCGTGGATCTTTACCGGCTGCATGGAATGCTGACGGTATCTCTGCAGGAGTCCGCGCGGTATCTTTCCGTTTGTGCCTACGCGGTGGATGAGACGGGAAAAGAAACGTATGAAATACCAGAAACGGCCGCGTGCATTGCTTATGCAGAAGCAAAGATTCCAAAAGAAATCCGCGAAAATGGAATGGTGACACTGGCAGGAAGCCGTGTGAAAAATGGATGGCTGGAACTGAAAGCGATTTACTGGCCGAAAATGGGAAACCGCCTCGTTCCGGTGCGGAACCGGGGAATTGCAGCGTGTGCGAAAGTGCATCTGTTCTGCGGAAAGACAGAAGAGGAGGCGGATGAAGAAGAGGGCGAAGCAAAACAGATGGTGTGGGTGACTGAGAACGGCAGTGTGTATCATACCGATTCGTCGTGCAGTCATATCAATCTTTCGATCCAGGTTTCCTCACCGGGTGCGCTTGCGTGGAAACGGAATCAGGATGGAGAAAAATATAAGGAATGCGAACAGTGTGTGGGAAATGGCGCTGCGGGTGCGGAAGTTTACTATACGAAATACGGAAACCGGTATCATAACAGTCTTTCCTGCAAAGGGCTGAAACGTAAAGTAAAACTTGTAGCACTGGAACAGACGGATGGACTGCCGCAGTGCTCGAAATGCGCGAAAAAGGCGGCGTAAGAAAGCCGGATATGAGCAGAGCAGGTGTCTTCTTTCCGGGTGAGACCGGAAAGAAGGACGGTAAACAGAAACTCGGGTTTGCGGAAAGGAGGCCGCGGCTGTGTATCAGGAAGAAGTAAAGAGTGCAATTATATTGCTGTATCTGGGGATTCTTGCCGGAATGGATGTGAGGAAACGGCAGATCAGCCTTGTCCTGACCGGTGTTTTATTCCTTGCAGGCATTGGATGGCAGATTCTGGTGGAACAGACATCGTGGCTGGAATGGCTGCTGTCCCTGCTGCCGGGAGCGGGATTTCTGACGCTCAGTTATATATCACGGGAACAGGTGGGATACGGGGACGGCCTTCTGCTTCTGACGGTTGGAATCTGGCTGGGATTTGGGCAGACGTTCGGCGTTCTGACGCTGGGACTCATTCTCTGTTCGGTACTCTGCGGAGTTCTTCTGATGCGGAAGAAAATACGGAAACAGGATTCTATACCGCTGGTGCCGTTTCTGCTGCTTGGATTTGTGGGGAGGTGCGGAATGCTTTGAAAGTGAAAATGAGAAAAGCAAGTATTACGGTAGAGGCAGTTCTGGTCGTGCCGCTTGTTCTGATGGTGATTTTTCTTCTGCTGTCGCTGACCTTTTTTGTACACGCACGGAGCTGGTATACATTTGCGGCATATGAAAGCACAATGCTTGCCGCCAGTGAAGGCCGTCTGTCTGTGGAAAAAGGAGAGGCAGCCGCCCAAAGCCGGATGGAATGGTGGATTTCCCAGATACCGCTTCCGGCTGAACCGGTGACTGTACAGACGGAATGCAGAGAAAAAGAGATTCAGATAAAAGCAGAAGGAAACATTCTGCCAATCTGGAGCCGGAACGCGTGGGAATATTCGGTTTTGAGTGAAAGCAGGAGAAACAATCCGGTGAAAACGATCCGGAAGATACGGGCGGTAAAACAGATCTGGAACCAGAAGTAAGGACGGAAGCGGAGAAATGCAGATTGATTATAAAAGAGATTTGAATCATACATATGTTATTTTACAGGAGGAAAAAGAGCCGGACACGGCGTCGTATCAGATCCGTATGCTGCTGACAAACACAATCCCAGGGCTTTTGGACTGCAAAATCGGGAAAATGGATGATAAAACATTGTTTTACTATGAGGTGACATCAAAGCAGTCGCTTCAGAGTGTGTTTGAACAGCGCTCGATTGGGGCGGAGGCGCTGCGGAAACTGTTTGAACAGCTGCTGGATCTTCTCGAAGAACTGGGGCAGTACCTGCTTGCACCGGACGGTCTCGTTCTGCAGCCGGAGCTGGTTTTTGCAGATGCAAATCTGGAGAACTTTTCCTTCTGTTATCTGCCGGGAAAGCAGGGACACACAGGCTGTTTTCAGAAGCAGATCCGGGAGCTGATGGAATATCTGCTGCCGAAGCTGGATCACCAGGAGCAGGATGCGGTGGTACTCGGGTATGGACTGTATCGGGAGATTTCGGCGGAGATCTTTTCGGTTGAGATGATTCAGGCACTCTTATATCAGACAGGGAAAGAGAAGAAAGAAACGACGGAGCAGGAGGGAAAAGAGCGTCCTAGGGAAGAAAATCCGCCTGTACAGATGGAGGAAACACTTTGGGGAGAACAAGAAGCGGAAGCGGCGGAAAATTTTTTTGTGGAAGCGGAGGAAGAAAAGGATGAAGGACGCTGGAAAAATATTGTGGAAGCAGTGATCTGCATCGGATTTCTGGGAGGTGTGCTGGCACTGCGGTGGACACAGGCCGAAACTGTTTGGTATCTGGTGCTGGGAGGAGCGGCGGCTGTTGTGGGAATTGTAAGTCTGGCATTGGAACTTGCCAGCCGATGGAAAAAGCGGCAGTCGGGAACAGAAACAGGAAGCTATGGGAAGGCCGCAGGAATCCGGAAACAAGGAGAAACAGGAGATGTATTTTCGGAATATCAGAATCGGAAGGGCTTAAAACAGAAAGATGGAACATGGAATCCGAAAAGCGATACAGAACAGCAGGGATGGAAAAGGGATTCCTCAGTCGAAAAAGAGAAAACATGGGAAAAGAATGAAGAACAGGAAAACAGAAAGATGCACAGCCTGATGGAATTGGAGGGGCATGAAGAGGATCTGTTTGGAAAAACGGAACTGCTGACCAGCCCGGAGGATGAGGGAAGGGCATATCTGATTCCGATAGATCCGATTGATCTTCCGCTGATTCCGATTGAACGCGGAAGCACATTGATTGGAAAACTGTCAGCGGCGGCAGATGTAATTCTGCCATACCGTACGGTAAGCCGCCTTCACGCAAAGCTGGTCAGTACAGAAGAGGGAGATTATCTGCTGGATCTGAATTCGCGGAACGGAACAACGGTGAATGGCGTTCCATTGATGGGCGAGACAAAAAAGAAGCTGGAGGATGGAGACGATATCTCATTTGCCGGGAAGAAATACCGGTATAAGGCGGGAGAGAAAAACAGAAATTAGAGAAAAATGACGCATTACACTTTTTCGATTTGGAGAAAGTGCTGGATGCGTTATTTTTAATATGGCAGAATGATCGAAGAAAAAAGTTATGCGAATGAAACAAAAATATTACAGAAAAGAAAATTATGCATAAAATTAAAAAAAGAAATAATGTAAAAAATAATGTCATAAAACGTCGAAAGCCGTCGTGAAGCGTCAATAATTGTCGAAAAACGTTTATCAAAAAAGAAAAAAATTTGACGATTTCTTGCATTTACAAGTGAATTAAATTATAATAAAAAAATAGCACAGATAAGGAAATGATGTAATGGAAGAACAAAGGAAAAACAGTTACGATCCGAACGAAGATATCGTGGACCGTATGTGGAAGAGGTCAAAAAACAGCATCAATCTGGTCATCGTCGTATGCAATATTCTGGTATTCCTTGCAGTCACACTGACCGGAGGGACAGAGAGCTCCAGACATATGATGGACTGCGGTGCGGCGTATGCGCCGCTGATTGAGAGCGGAGAATACTATCGCCTGTTTACGAGTATGTTTCTTCACTTTGGCATCCAGCATCTGATCAACAACATGCTGCTTCTTTTGTTCCTTGGGGATTACCTAGAACGCGCAGTTGGAAAGATCCGTTATCTGGTCATCTATCTGGGCGGCGGACTCGTCGGAAATCTGTGCTCGTATCTGCATGAACTGTCCCTGATGAAAACAGGGGAAGCACCGGCAGTTTCCGCCGGCGCTTCGGGAGCGATTTTTTCTGCTGTCGGAGCGATGCTTGTTCTTCTGGCATTTCGGAAAGGAAGGCTGGAGGATCTCACCTTCCGGAGGATGGCCGTCATGGCTGTCCTTTCGCTGCTGGTCGGATTCCAGTCTTCAAATGTGGACAACTTCGCACACATCGGCGGTTTTCTGGCAGGTGCAGTCCTGATGGCGGTTCTCTATCCGGGAATGGCAAGGATCAGGAAAAGGGGAAAACGACCGTAAAGGTGCTTCCTTCCCCGGGAACGGAAGAAACGGAAATCGTGCCGTCGTGTGCGGTTACAATTTCCTTGCAGATGGCAAGTCCAAGGCCGGTTCCGTTTTTCTTATGTGTGACAAAAAGGTCAAAGAGAGTCGGCAGATCCTCGGCGGGGATTCCGCAGCCAGTGTCCTGCACACGGATGGTCAGAAAGTCACCGTCGAAACAGAGAGAGATTTTGATCGTTCCGCCGGAAGGCATTGCTTCCGCCGCATTTCGGATCAGGTTCAGAAAAAGCTGACGAAATTGCGTGGTATCAAGGGCAAAGCGCGGAATGGCAGATTCCTTGACAAGTTCAATGGAAATCTGTTGTTTTTCGAGGAGAACGCCGGTATCGGCACAGAGATTCTGGAGCAGAAGATAAGGATTCACGTAAGCGCGTACCGCCCGATATGAATGATTATAGCAGGAGAGCTCATCGAGCAGGGAGTTCAGAAAAGCCATATTTTCCTGGATTTTCTGAAAATAGAGATCGTTGGAAAGCTCCGGATGCGCTAAAAGAAGAAGCTGATGAAAGCTGTGGATAACCGCAACAGGATTTCGAACCTCATGTGAAATCCGGGAAATCATAGCGTGACATTCTTCCGATAAGCCCTGTGAATTGGTTGTTGGTTCTTTTGACATAGCCGTATCCTCCTTATGATGCGTAGATAATGATTTTTGATTAGGCAAAAGTTTAGCATTGAAAAGGGGGAGCGCGCAACAAAAAGCGTTCTGCATTATTTGACATTTTTCGACAAATAGTGAGAAAATAGAGTTGTTCGGAACCGTGCGAAACGGGATTCGGAACAACAGAAAAATTAAAAAAAGTAAAGGAGAAAAAGATCATGGATTGTATTTTTTGTAAATTAGCAAACGGAGAAATTCCAACCGCGACACTGTATGAGGATGATGAGTTCCGTGTCATTCTGGATCAGGGACCGGCAACGAAAGGACATGCGCTGATTCTTCCAAAACAGCATTTTGCAAACATTTATGAAATTCCGGATGAAACCGCAGCGAAAGCAATGATTCTCGGCAAAAAAATGGCGACGGCCATGACGAAAGCGCTTCATTCCGATGGCTTCAATCTGGTACAGAACAATGGTGAGGCAGCAGGACAGACGGTATTCCACTTCCATATGCATCTGATTCCAAGATATGAAGGTGACAATGCCGGTATTGCTGCATGGAAGCAGGGAACTCTCGAGGATGCGGTAAAAGAGCAGATCATTGAGAGCGTGACGGCAGAGCTGAAGGCCTGAGAAAAGGCTGGCAGCAGCCAGAAAAAGAATCAATGACAGACGAACAGGGGCGGAGAACAATGGACAAAAATAACTTTTCAGAAATATATAAAAAGTATGTAATGACAGCCTATTCAGCCGCAATGCAGGTGGTACACAATGAAGCCGATGCGGATGATATCGCACAGGAAACGATGGTGAAACTGTACCTGAATATTGATGCGCTGGATGAAGACAGAGTAGAAGGCTGGGTCCGTGTCGCTGCAAAGAATCTGGGAATTGATTATCAAAGAAAAGCACAACGTTTTGACTGGAACGAACTGGATGAGGATCTTCGGGCGGAAGAGATGGAACTTCCGACGCTTGCAGAGGAAGAAAAGCAGGAGAGAAATCATTTTTTTCAGGAAGTGATGGATGCACTGAAAGATCATGATGAATCGGGTTATTATATTACGCGTGAAATCAAGGTGCATGAGCGTTCGGAAAAGGAAGTAGCATCCGAAATGGGTATCACCATAGGAAATCTGCGGGTGAAAATGACCCGGACGAAAAAATGGCTTTGCCAGCACTTTGCTGACAAAGCCAGAGAAATGGGATTTCTGTAGTTACTATTTGCGTTCGCATTCCTGGATCAGGGAAAGGATGCGGCCGATGGAATCGGTGTGGCTGCTCTTCTTCATCGCATTGATGTAGGTCTGACGATTTTCGTAAACCTCACGGATTGCGGACTGAAGAGTCTGCGCATTCACGGATTCTTCTTCCAGAACTTTACTGTAACCCTGACGCTCAAAGGAACGCGCATTTAAAATCTGGTCTCCGCGGCTGGCATTGGCAGAAAGCGGAATCAGAATGTTTGGTTTTGCCAGAGCACTGATTTCGCAGATCGCATTTGCGCCGGCGCGGGAGATGATCAGATCTGCTGCGGCGAAGAGATCCGGGAGCTCATCTTTGATGTACTCGAACTGAACGTAACCTTCGGTACCATTTAAGGATGCATCCAGTTTATCTTTACCGCAGAGATGAATCACCTGGAAATCTTTCAGAAGTTCTGGTAAAATAGAACGGACCGCATTATTGACAGCGACGGAACCGAGGCTTCCTCCGATGACGAGAATAACCGGTTTTGCGGCATTGAATCCGCAGAACTTCAGGCCTTCCCGCGCATCGCCGGACAGCAGTTCCTGGCGGATTGGCGTTCCGGTCAGAACGGCTTTGTTTTCTGGGAGACATTTGACGGTTTCCGGGAAATTACAGCAGACCTTTGCAGCGGACGGAATACACAGCTTATTTGCCAGGCCAGGCGTCATATCTGATTCATGGATGAGCGCCGGGACTTTACATGCTTTGGCGGCAAGGACAACCGGTACCGAAACGAAGCCGCCTTTGGAGAAGACAACGTTTGGTTTCAGCTTTTTGAGCAGTTTTTTTGCTTCAAAGTAGCCTTTTACGACGCGGAATGGATCGGAAAAGTTTTTCGGATCGAAGTAGCGGCGCAGCTTTCCGGATGAAATTCCGTAATACGGAATGCCGAGATCTTCGATCAGCTTGCGCTCCATACCGTCGTAGGAACCGATATAAGAGATTTTATAACCTGCTTCCTTTAATTTTGGAATCAGGGCAATATTCGGGGTAACATGGCCGGCGGTACCTCCGCCTGTCAGAACAATATGCTTCATGAGAATTCCTCCCTGGAATTTGATAATATCATTTGGCTTTTATTATCCCCTCAAGAAGAAAAAAAGTCAAGAGCGGTTACAACATGGAAAATGCCGAGGAACGGAAGAAGATGAAAAAGATAGAAAAAGAAGAACAGCTGAAAAAGAAACTGGAGCAGACGATGGAAGAAAAAATGGCTGCGGATTCGAAAACGGTGGAAGGGGAATCGGCAGTTGTAAAGGCAGAGGAAGGAAACACAGCAACAGAACAGGAGGCTGCGCCTGCGCTTTCAGAGGAAGAACTGAACGCAATGTACGAGCGCTTCCAGCAGCGCCTTCAGAAGGAAGGACTCGCGGACGCGGAAGGAAATCCGACAGAAAAAACACTGGAGATCCGCCGCCAGATCGTGGAGAAAAAGGTGGAACGCGAAAAGCAGGCGGAGAGACAGAAGAAGATTGCGAAGAGAGCGAAAACAACAAAACACTGGGTACGGACGGCAAAGGCGGCTGGTGTTGTGCTGGTTGTGGGAGCGTGTGTCTTTGGGGCTAGTATGACAAGTGAGGCGAATCGGATTCGGTTGGTGGAGACGGTGCATGACGTTTGGAATATAGGAGATGCAACTGGAATAAACAATGGGGATGAAAGAAAATATTCAGAAGGAAGTCTGGATGAAGCAAAAAAGGAAATAAGCGAGAAACTTCATATAGCAGTTCCAGAGTTTTATTATATTCCATCAGGAATGGAATATAGTAAATTTATGGTATTTGATGAAACTCAGATGGCGGTGATACAATATCAATATGAGGGGCATTGCATATACTTTCATTTGTCGGCAAATGAGAAAGACTTATCGCAAGGAGTTTGGAAAGATAAAGAAAAAGTTCAAGTAGAAACACTTGATGATGTAATTGAAGTTGAAATGGGAACTTTAGCAGAAAATGATGAAGAAAATTATTATGTACTATGGAAATATAAGGATGCATATTATCAATTAAGCGGTCAGATAGAAAAAGAAGAATTAATAAAAATTTTGAATGAAATGCAGTATAACATGTAATTTCTATTGGAAAACTACGTATATAAGATGTAGATGAAGACGAGGGGAAAGAGGAAGTATGAAAAAGGTTATGAATTTAAAAAACTTACTCCTTTGCGCAATGTTCGTTTTAATGATGTCCTTAAATACTGTAAACACATATGCGGGAACTTTAGACTATTTAGGAAATACAATTGATGGATCTGAATTGACAAATGAAACAGAGTCAATTGGAAATTATCAGAGTGTGGCGAGAAGTACATATTTACATCAGGGATTTGTAAGAATTACTAATAATGGAAATGGATATATCGGTATTACTGGTGGGACGGAATGCAATGTTAGTTGTAATGTTGTAAAACTGAATGTTTACTTGGAAAGGTCAAGTGGTCCAGAAGATTTTTATAGTTATAAAAAATGGGAAAATGTAGATTATAATACCAATTCTTTATACTTTAGCACGCAGATAAAGGTGGAGAAAGGTTATTATTATCGTTTAAGAGGATATCATTCATGTACGAAAAATGGAACCATTGAAAATGGTGGAAGTAGAACGGATGGTATCTACATTGGTTAATTAAATCTTCTGAAGATTCGAACTTAAAAACGAATCCAAGTAAGTATTATATAAAGTGCAAGAGAGCAATACAAACGAACAAAAATAATTTCTAACCCCAAATGATTTACAACTCCCTCATCCCCTTTCGGGGCCAGTCCCCTATAGAAACCTTATAACAATGAATATATTAAGACGAAAACGCAGATCTTTCAGGATTTTCAACGCGTCGAAATTCCTTTTTCCAACCACAATACAGATCTGAGTCATCATGTGTTACTATGTTCAGCGTGTGAGTGATCATACGGAACATCGGCTGGCCCCGATAAGTGAGGCATCGGTATTACTGCAGGAATACCGGTGCCTCTTTTCTATGCACTTCCGGCGGCCGATGCCCATAATTGAACAAAAATATCAAGATTGTTGTGCAATCTGCTTTAAAATTCCGTTGGAATCTGCCAGATATTATGCTATAATAATCAAAAAAAGAGAGAATAAGCATAAAATACAAAAGGAATTTCAGATTATTTTCGCGGACAACGCGTCAAAGACCATGCTGGCATGGGAACTTGACGACTGCTGGCCGCGATAACGGGCCAAACGTATAACGCGTGTTTTGACCCGCAGTGACAACATTTTGTCCCCGAACAAAACGGGAGAACAGGAGGCATCTTATGCGTCTTACATTTCTTGGAGCAACACATGAAGTGACGGGCAGTTGTTATTATCTGGAGGCTGCCGGTAAGAAGTTTTTAGTGGACTGCGGTATGGAGCAGGGACCGAATATTTATGAAAACAAGCCGATTCCGGTCCCGGCATCCCAGCTTGATTTTGTATTGATCACGCACGCGCACATTGATCACACCGGAAATCTGCCGCTGCTGTATGCGCACGGCTTCCGCGGCCCAATCTATATGACCCCGGCGACGGTAGCGCTTTCGGACATCATGCTCCGCGATAGCGCACACATTCAGCTCGCCGAGGCCGAGTGGCGGAACCGCAAGAACCGCCGGGCGGGAAAAGAAGATTACGTCACGCCGTACACAATGGAGGATGCCCTCGGCGTGATTCGCTTACTGGAGGGCATTCCGTATCATCAGCGTGTGACACTATCGGACGGCATTCAGATCCGTTTCCTCGATGCCGGTCATCTGCTCGGTTCCGCATCCATTGAGCTGTGGCTGACAGAGGACGGTGTGACGAAAAAACTGCTCTTCTCCGGCGATATCGGAAATATTCATCAGCCGCTGATCAACGACCCGGAGTACCCGGAGAGCGCCGATTACGTGATTATGGAATCCACCTACGGTGACCGGAGCCACGGTCCGAAACCGGATTATGTACCGGAGCTGGCAAAAATCATTCAGGAAACGCTCGACCGCGGCGGCAACCTCGTGATCCCGTCGTTTGCTGTTGGAAGAACGCAGGAGATGCTGTACTTTATTCGTGAAATTAAGGCAGAACATCTGGTTCACGGCCACGGCGAATTCCCGGTTTACGTGGACAGTCCGCTTGCCGTTGAGGCAACCAATATTTTCCGCGATCATCAGAAAGAGTGCTACGATTCCGATGCAGCTGCGCTCCTTGCGCAGGGCATTAATCCGATTCTGTTTCCGGGCTTAAAGCTCTCGATTACATCCGATGAGTCGAAAGCCATCAACTTCAACGAAACCCCGAAGGTCATCATATCCGCGAGCGGCATGTGCGATGCAGGACGAATCAAGCATCATCTGAAGCACAACCTCTGGCGGCAGGAGAGTACGGTTCTCTTCGTCGGCTATCAGGCCGTCGGTACACTGGGACGGGCGCTGATCGGAGGCGCGAAGGAGGTGAAACTGTTCCAGGAAGAGGTTCATGTGAACGCGCACATCATCCAGTTCCCGGGCATGAGCGGCCACGCAGATCAGGAAGGACTGCTCAAATGGGCGGGCAGTCTGCGGGCAAAACCGGACCGCGTTTTCGTAACGCACGGCGAAGATAAAGTGACGGAAATTTTTGCAGAAAAACTGTGGGACGAATTCCGCTACCCGGCGATGGCTCCGTTCTCCGGCACGGTATTTGACCTGAAAGAAAATGAATTCATCGAAAAAACCGTTGGCATTCCGATCCAGAAGGAAACAACGGCAAACGCTGGAACACTGCGCACGAGAAGCAGCGGAAATGCCGTCTTCGATCGTCTCGTTGCGGCTGGTCAGCGGCTGCTCACCGTCATTACAAGAAACAAAGGCGGTGCTAACAAAGACCTTTCGAAATTTGCCGATCAGATCAACAGTCTCTGCGACAAATGGGACAGATAAAGCAGTCCGGTGGCTGGAAGAAAGACTGTGCTATTAATATAGAAGAAAAACCGGAAGAAAGCAGGCGGCAGGGAAGCTGTGCTGCATCAGAAAAGAAAAAACAGAAGTGGATAAATTACAAACTCCCCGGGGTGAGCATTCCCCGGGGAGTTATTATAATAAAAAAGAGCAAGCGTAAAAAAAGTTATTTCTGGATAGCCTGTTCCAGTGCTTTTGCAAGCTGGTCTGGACATGATGTTCCGCGTCCGTTGCAGTCGATGCCTTTCATGCGGGAGATGGCTTCGTTTACGTCCATGCCCTCAACGAGTCTTGCAACACCCTGTGTGTTTCCGTTGCATCCGCCTACGAACTGTACGTTGTGTACTTTACCGTCTTCTACCTCAAACAGAATTTTTCTGGAACAGGTACCTTTTGTTGTATATTCCATCGATAAGATCCTCCTTTGTGAATAAAAAATTAGAACATTATCGTGAACTTCAGCCACGATAATTCTTCGGTTCCTGCTATTATACCATAGATTACGAAAACAGCAAAGAAAAAAGATACCACAGATCCAAAATTTATTGTATACTGTAACAGGAATTACAAAGAAACCAGAAGGAAAAGAAAATGGATTCCCGGAGTTTTCCGTTCTTACTTTAGCGGCTGACCGCTGACAAAAATGATTTCATAAAAGCAAGAACAGAAAGAATCGGAGAGTACATGTAAAGTTATTGGAGGATATCATAAACATGAAGTTAATCGGAATTATCGGTGCAATGGAAGTTGAAGTTGCAAGCTTAAAGGAAATGATGACGGACGTTACAATCCGCACGAAGGCATCCATGGAGTTCAACCACGGTTACCTGAACGGAAAAGAAGTGGTTGTTGTGCGTAGCGGAATCGGCAAAGTAAATGCCGGTATCTGCACCCAGATTCTTGTAGATGATTACGGCGTGGACTGTGTCATCAACACCGGAATTGCAGGCTCCCTGCGGAATGAAATCAACATCGGCGATATCGTCATCTCGACCGATGCTGTTCAGCATGACATGGATGTGCGCATCTTCGGATACCCGCTCGGCGAGATTCCGCAGATGGGTGTTTTAAGCTTCCAGGCAGACGAGCACCTCGCAGAGGTGGCAGAGGAAGTCTGCAAGGAAGTCAATCCGGAAATCCAGGTATTCCGCGGACGCGTGGTCAGCGGTGACCAGTTTATTTCCAGCAAAGAAGTGAAAAACCGTCTGATCGAGGAATTCAACGGTTCCTGCGCCGAGATGGAGGGCGCTGCGATTGCGCAGGGCGCTTATCTGAACAAGATTCCATACGTCGTACTCCGCGCCATCTCCGACAAAGCAGACGACAGCGCAACAATGGACTACCCGACCTTTGAGAGCGAGGCAGCCCGCCACTGTGTCAACCTGCTGCAGGAAATGGTAAAACGCCTGTAATCTAAAAAAAGCAAGAAGAAAAAATCGACAAACGGGCAGGCGAAAACCAGCGAAACCACGCGAACCGGCACGAAAGCAGTCCCCTGAAGGAACGAAAAATAAAAATTCACGCGAAAAAGCACAGAATCACAAAGAATTTGACGAACGTTTTTTGTTTCCAAATTTTTCCGGCGGTGCTATACTGTGGCACATCGGAACAAGAAGATGCTCACTACGGATTGCTCAGCAGTAAAACACTTGCTGTTTTGCTGCGTAAGAAAGTGATTCAGGTGTGAGCAGCCCTCCTTTTGCGAAGCAAAATTTTCAATGAGGGCTGCGAATGTTACAGTTCCCAGGTACCTGTGAACTGTAACACGTCTCCACTGCCGATATGCCAGCGGAAGAATCCTGTGCGCGCAAATTCTGCCGCGGCATCCGCCGATGCACCGCAACGGAAGCACCGGCATATGATCATGACAGGCAAATTCAAAAATCATCAGGGGGAATAAGAATGCTGGAGTTTTGTGTGAAACAAAATGTGTTCTTATACGCAATGATAGCAGCAGGAATCGCCGGTGTGTGGTGCCTGTTCTGGAATAACCGTTTCTACACCCGGGCCATCCGCGATCTCGGAAGGCTGAAGGAACCAAAGTCGAAATGGACCAGGTCGGTGCTGGAAACGTGTCAGAGAAAAGCGCATCCCTTTTCGAATGCCGGGGCGTTTATGCGCAGCCAGATTGCACAGGGCAGGTCAGCGGGAATGGCAGTCCCGACGCTTCTGCGCGGAAGCCAGAATATGATCCTCACGGTTCTGGCACTGTCGATTCTTTCGCTGTGGGCGATCTACCGATACCGTTATGGAGAGGCGGAGCTGATGCGCTACCTCGGAACGGGCACCGCGCTCGCCGGAGGCCTTGTCTTTTTCCGGCTCTGTCTGGATTTCGGCGGAAAAGAGGAAATTCTGCTGAACGGCTGGACAGACTATCTGGAAAATGAGTTTGCATCGACGAAACAGAGTGCGGTGCTGGAAACCGTACAGCAGACCGAACGGCAGCCGGTGCAGGCGGAAACCATGGCACAGGCAGGAACCGGAGCGGCGAAAGCAAAAGCGCAGACTGCGGGAAGCGAGTCCGCCAAAGAGAGGAATGAACTGTTCGCAGATCCGGAAAAAGAAGCGAGGATTTCGAAAGTCAGGGAGGGCATCCGCCAGACCGCCGCGGCCGAGAGCAGGTTTGCCGGAATGCTGACGCCAGAGGAAGAGAAGCTGATGAGGGAGATTATCAGCGAATACGTGTAAATACCAGGGGATCAGGCCGGGGAGCATGGCATATCGACATGACCATATTTCCGAATCGGCAGTCCGCAGGTATCTAAGATAAAAATATTTCAGGCAGTGCCGTCTTTCAAAACAGACAGGCGGCACTGCTTTCCCGGATAAAGCAGAATCATCATCTGCAAAAGGAGGAACCAACATGAGACTTGTAATTCTTGAGGCAGAGTCACTGGGAAAGGACATGGATCTGTCCGGCTTTTCCCGTTTTGGAGAAGTGACAGTATATGAAAAAACAACGGAGGAGGAATGCCCGGAGCGTGTGCGGGAGGCGGATATTGTCATCTGCAACAAGGTGCGCATGTGCAGCCGCACCCTGTCCGGCGCGGAGAACCTGAAACTGATCTGCGTCACCGCAACCGGCATCAACAACATCGATCTCGATTATGTGAAGCGCCACAACATCGCCGTGACGAACGTCGCCGGCTATTCCACCGTCAGCGTGGCCCAGCATACCTTTGCGATGTACTTCTATCTGGCAGAAAAACTCCGTTATTACGATGATTACGTAAAAAACGGCAGCTACGCCGCCAGCAGTCTTTTCACCTGCATGGACAGACCGTTCACCGAGCTGGAGGGCAAGACGTGGGGCATCATCGGCCTTGGCGCGATCGGCAGAAAAGTGGCTTCGATTGCACAGGCATTCGGCTGCCGTGTGATCTATTACTCCACCTCCGGTGCACACGACGATCCGGACTACGAGCGGGTCGATCTCTATCGTCTGCTGAAGGATTCTGATGTGGTTTCCATCCACGCCCCGTTAAATGAGGCGACCGAGAACCTGATGAATATCGAAACGTTTGCCAACATGAAGCGGAACGCAATTCTGATCAACGTTGGCCGCGGCTCGATCGTGAATGAGCGTGACCTCTGCTGTGCCCTGCGCGAGGGCCTGATCGCCGGAGCAGCGCTCGATGTACTTTCCAGCGAGCCGATCCGCAGTGACAGTCCGTTGCTGAAAATGGCGGACGACGACCGCCTGTACATTACGCCGCACATCGCCTGGGCATCGAAGGAAGCCCGCACGCGCCTGATCGGACTGGTGCAGAAAAATATTGCTTCGTACCTGGAAGGCGGCATGGAAAACCGCGTGGTATAAAAGGGGTACAAAGCCAGGGACAAAATACATAAAAAGAGCCGGACATCCGACGGAACCGCAGAGGGGACTGTAAGAACAGCCGCTCCCAAGTTCCGCCGGATGCCCGGCTTTTGCATTTGCTTTATTCGCTGCAAAAACGAGAGAACATTATTCCTCTGTAATCTGAATTTCCAGATAATCAAACTCCAGAGATTCAATAAAATTATCCTGTGTGAACCGCGTTTTCGATCTCCGTTTAAACTCCGAAATATTCGTATCGAGCCAGATCGGCTTCGCCAGATTCCAGGCATCACAGATTTCATCGAGCGCACGGAAGACCTTGTGCGTTCTGGTATCCTCATCGTCGATGCAGACGGTAAGATCCTGAAGAACATGATTGTTTTCCACTAATTTTCCCCACATCTGAAACATATTAAAAATCCTCCTGAAAAGTACAAAGTGAACAGTGCATTTGGAACGACCGTGTTAATCGCTGGTAACGGTATGCAGTTCTTTAAAATCCTTCGGCGAGATCCCGTACTCTTTTTTAAACGCGCGGTAAAAACTCGAATAGTCGTGAAATCCGAACAGCAGATACACCTTCGTGACCGGTACATCGCCGAGCAGCGCTTCACGGCACCTTGCCAGCCGCTTTTTGGAAATGTACTGGTGGATCGACATGCCGATTTCATCCTTGAAAACGTGTGCAATGTGATATTTGCTCACAAAAAGTTCCGCCGCCAGCCGTTCGAGCGACAGATCCTCGGACAGGTGCTCATCAATATAGAAACAGAGCTGTTCATACAGCGAAAGCTGCGCCTTCCGGGTGAGCGGGTGATGCTGTTCATACACCGTGCGGTTGATCTGCATCAGCAGGTCGCTGACGTAGAGAAAAATCTGCGTCTCTTTTCCAAAATGATCGGACCGCATTTCCTCAATCAGTCGGATGGTGCGGTACTGGATCGTGTTGAACTCGACGGAATCGAGCGGGAACAGATATTTCTGATTTTCGGCAGCGTATTCCATCAGGTAAACGTAGTCGGCGGAACGGGCGCGGAGCTGTTCTGCAAAAGCGGCGCTAACCCAGAACACAAAGCGGCGGTACGGCACAGACAGGTCGTGCATCACCAGATGATGCGGCACGCCGGGCGGAATCAGAAGAAGATCGCCGGGCGTCGGTGTGTAGAGCACTCCGTCGATTTCCAGTGAGATCGCCCCTTCGAGAAAGAGATAGAACTCATAATGCGTATGCGTATGTTCTTTTACGCCGGGCACATCGTCGGTGCTGTAATAGTATAACTCAAACGTATCCGAAATCATGTACTGCCGGGTGGCAAATTTCGTCTGTAGTTTTTCTTTCATAATAAAAGCATCCTTGCAAAAAAATGATATTTTTGAACCATAACAACAATTCCCAGCATATCACAAAACAGCAAGTTTTACAATGTATTCGGCAATCCGCACAATAGAAAAAAATAACCTGTCCGGTTATGATACAAGGGAATAAAATAAAAACAGAATGCAGAATAATTTTCAGATAAAGATCAAAACGGAGGAACAGCTATCATGAATCAGATTCTCGAACAGCTTGGAACATACGGCATTGTGCCGGTTGTCGTTTTACAGGATGCAGCAAAAGCAGAGCCGCTTGCCGAAGCTCTCTGCAAGGGCGGACTTGCCTGCGCCGAAGTGACCTTCCGCACCGATGCGGCAGAAGAATCCATCCGCATTATGAGCGAAAAATTCCCGGAGATGCTGGTGGGAGCCGGAACTGTGCTCACAATCGAGCAGGCGGACTGCGCCGTGAAAGCCGGAGCAAAATTTATCGTCAGCCCGGGCCTCAACCCGGAGGTAGTAAAATGGTGCCAGGCACACGAAGTACCAGTGATCCCGGGCATCGTGACCCCGACTGAGATGGCGCAGGCAATCGGTCTTGGGCTCACCATGGTGAAATTCTTTCCGGCAGAACCGGCAGGCGGACTGAAATACATCCGTGCCATCGCAGCACCGTACACCATGATGAAATTCATGCCGACCGGCGGCATCAACCCGCAGAATGTAAGAGAATACCTGGCATACGACCGCATCGCAGCATGCGGCGGAAGCTGGATGGTAAAAAATACGATGATTGAAAACAACGAATTCGACCGCATTGAAGAGCTGGTGAAAGAGGCGGTTGAGATCGTAAAGGAAAGCCGGACGTGACGACATCCTTCCCGCAGCCGCTGGGCACCGACCGTTGACCTCGAGCGTGATCCGAGATGGGGAAGAAACGAGGAGGGCTACGGCGAGAACCCTGTGCTGACCGGAAAAATGGCCGGCGCTTACATCGAGGGAATGCAGGGCGACGATCCAAAATATCTGCGCTGTGCATCAACCCTGAAACACTTCTATGGAAACAACACCGAGGTCGGCCGCGGCTGGAAGAACTCTTCGATTGACCCGCGGAATAAATATGAGCTGTATCTCGAGCCGTTCCGCAGATGTATTGAGGAGAGCGGTGCAGAGGGCATCATGACGGCGTACAACAGAATCAACGGCACCGTCGGCGGAATGGTCCGGGAAAACATGGAAATCTCGGAATCCGTCATCATGAAACAGGCGGATCAGAAGATGTATGAAAATAAAAAAAGTTCACGGTGAATCGCCGCAATGGATTGTCCCCGCGGGTCTTTTCGTGGTACAATGAAA
This sequence comes from Blautia sp. AF14-40, assembly GCF_003479665.1. Taxonomy (NCBI): domain Bacteria; kingdom Bacillati; phylum Bacillota; class Clostridia; order Lachnospirales; family Lachnospiraceae; genus Blautia; species Blautia sp. AF14-40. The sequence goes on along the minus strand of NZ_QUHK01000010.1, from coordinate 55,235 downwards.
CATAACCGATAAAAAGAAAAACGAGGGCAGAACATGAACGAATTATATGAAATGATTGAAAAGAAAATCAAAGAATCCGGCTATCCGCGGCCGATTTCGGGAAGCGATGTTTACGATGACATCTGCGACCAGATCGAGGGAAAAGAGAACGGTTCCTATGTGGTATTATCGAAATTTGATGATGATGTGATTTTCGAGTACCACATCACGGTGATGGATGATGAATTCAACCTCGGCGTGCTGACGATGCGCACCCCGGAGGGCGTGTTTGAGACTGATTTTGACCAGTAAAAGAGAAAAGAAAGAGGTTGTTACTTATGCCGAATGTTGAAAAAATCACAAAACAGACGGAAAATCCGTTCGTAAATCTTTACCTGGTGGAAGGGACAAACAAAGTAAACCATCACTTCCGCTATTACGTGGCTTCCCGCGCAAAATCCATCGAGCAGATGAAGATTAAAACAAGGAAAAATACGCCGGACGGTGTGCTGATGTACAGTCTGTACGGGGAAAAACGCGACAAAATTGTCCTGGTGCGCCAGTACCGCGTTTCCATTGATGACTACATCTACGAATTCCCGGCAGGCCTGGTGGAACCGGGCGAGGAGTTCCATGAGGCTGCCGTGCGCGAGATGCATGAGGAGACCGGTCTTACGTTTCACCCGTTGAAAGTAGATCCCTGCTACGAGAAACCGTTCTTCACCACAATCGGCCTGACCGATGAAGCATGCTCTGCCGTTTACGGCTGGTGCGAGGGCGAGATCAGCCGCAAATACCTCGAAGAGAGCGAAGTGATCGAAGTTGTCCTTGCTGACCGCGAGGAGGCAAAGAGAATCTTAAAGGAAGAAAATGTAGCAATTATGTGTTCTTATCATCTGATGCATTTTATTCATGATGAGGAGCCGTTTGCATTCCTGAAATAAGTGGAGGGGAGCCAGAAAAACACAACCCCTGGAAGTTCTTAGCACGAACTGCCAGGGGTTGTGTTTTTCTGACTCCCATTTACGTTGTGGGGGACGGGATGGTGAGGACTCAGGTGTAGTATTGGGCCTGGGTTTCGTAAAGATTGGCGTAGATGCCGTGGTTTGCGAGGAGGGTGTCGTGGGTTCCGTCTTCGGCGATGCGGCCGTGGTCGAGGACCACAATGCGGTCACAGAATTTGCAGCTACTCATGCGGTGGGAGATGTAGACGGCGGTTTTGCCGGAAATCATCTGGCTGAACTGTTCGTAGATTTCAGCTTCGGCGATTGGATCGAGGGCAGCGGTCGGCTCGTCGAGGATGACGAACGGGGCATCCTTGTAGAGGGCGCGGGCGATGGCGGTGCGCTGGGCCTCGCCGCCGGAAAGGTCGACACCGGTGCCGTTATTGTTGTAGAGACGCGTGTGTGTTCCCTGCGGGAGACGTTGTACGCATTCTGTGAGACCGACTTTTGCAAGAGAGGACTGTAAAGCAGCTTCATCAATCTCGGTTCCGGCGGCGATGTTTTCGTCGAGCGGGAGGGAAAACAGGTGGAAATCCTGGAAAACGACGGAGAATGCCTGCGTGTACTCTTTGTAGCTATATTTGCGGATGTCAATGCCATTCAGGGTGATGTAACCTGAAGTTGGCTCATACAGGCGGCAGAGCAGCTTGATGAGTGTTGTCTTTCCGGCTCCGTTACGGCCAACGAGGGCGGTTTTTTCGCCGACGGCAAAGGACAGTGTCACATGTTCGAGTACCGGAATATTCGTACCGGGATAAGAGAATGAGACATCGTGGAACGCAAATTCGTACTGGCCGTCGTCGCGTTTCTCAATCGGCAGTGTACCGTCGTAGGCCATAGACGGCTGCGCAATGAAATCCTCATAGGTCGAGAGATAGGAATTGATATAGTCGAACTCCGATCCGGTTGCGAGAAATGTCTGAAGATCACTCATGGCGCGTGTCACGGAACCGGCATACAGAAGAACATCCCCAATGGGGAGAACGCCGTACAGAGCCCTGGCGCCGATCACAAGGTACGCAGCGAAATTGGAAAGGAGCGAAAGCAGCGCGTTTTTTCCGTCTGTGATGGCGGAGAAGCGGGCGAAGTCGAGGTACATCGGCAGAAAGTGTTCCATGGCTTTTCCAAACTGTACGTCGAGAAAATGATCGAGATGACCGATGCGGATATCGTCCGCGCGCCGTTCTTCAAGCATCACATTAACGAGATAATTGGCAACCGAGTTGGAATGGTCGTTGCCCTGGTTCAGCTCTATCTTTTTCTGCGTACTCCTGCGGTTGATGCGGGAGGAAAGTGCAAGCTGCACACCACAGAGCAGGAGCAGTGCAAGCATCGAAAACGACGAGGTGAAAAAGTTATTCCTGCTGCTGTCGGACAGAAGAAACAGACGGAGCAGGAAAAACAGGGCATAGAGAACCGAGAGCAGGGAAGTGATCAGCGTATGAATGACAATGAGCTGGTCACCCACATTTCCCGATCCCATGGAGGAGACGTTGGTGCGCCGGATGGCATCCATCGTCTCTGTTTTTTCGAATTTCTCAAACTCCAGCTCCAGCGCCTTTGCGGTGATTTTCTGTTCCGTGCGTGCAAGACAGAGTTCTTTTTGGCCGTCGAGATACTGACGGCAGATTTTTTCAAACAATCCCAGCCCATACTGCGTAAGCAGAAAGACGACAACAGTATACAGACAGGCGCGGTACGACTTTGCAAGCAGTAAATTCAAAATTCGCGCCGAGAAAAACAAGGAGAGATACGGCAGCGTTGCAGCTGCAAAAGCGCTTCCGAGAAGCCAGAACAGCACGCGGTGATTGCCCTGGCTCACCATAGTTAAAAAGCGGCAGATGGCATGAAACCGTTCTTTCATTTTCATCAGATATCTTCCTCCGTTTCCTGATAATACTGGCTCTGCACCTCAAACATATGCGCATACGATCCGCCAAGGGCAATCAGCTCATCGTGGGTTCCGCATTCTTTGATCTTTCCGTTTTCGAGAAACAGGATCGTATCGCAGAAGCGTGTCGATGCAAGACGGTGCGAGATGAAAAGCGCAGTCTTATTTTTCAGCAGTGTGCTGTAGGTTTCGTACATTTTATTTTCCGAGATTGCATCGAGCGCAGCCGTCGGCTCATCGAGCAGGAGCAGATGGCAATTTTTATAGAGTGCCCGCGCCATCATCAGTTTTTGCATTTCACCGCCGGAAAGCGTAATGCCGTCGTCCGCCATATCCTTGCCAAGATAGGTTTCTTCTTTCTGCGGCAGACTTGCAATTTTTTCCAAGAGTCCGGCGCGGATGAGTGCTTCTCGGCAACGGTTACGATCGGTCTCTTCCAGTGGGGAGCAGCTCACATTTTCTGCAATCGAAAACGAGAGTGCAAACGGGTCCTGAAAGACCGCCGCGATTGCTTTGTAATACTGTGCCGGATTCAGACTGCCAAGGGGAATGCCGTTGATGGTGATATTCCCTTCCGTTGGCTGATATAGCCCGCAGATCAGCTTGACAATGGTGGATTTTCCGGCGCCGTTGATGCCGACAAGTGCCGTATGCTCGCCCGCATGGAGTGTAAAACTGACATCATCGAGGATCCTTTTATCGCCGCCCGGATGGGAAAACGAGACGTGGGAAAAGCAGATTTCCAGCGGTTTTTCTTCCGCAAGTTCCGGCCGGAACGGCAGCGTGTGGCCTGCAGGGAACGGGAGATCGAAGAATTCCCGCAGCCAGCGGATCTGCTCGAGACAGAGCACGGATTTGGAGAGCGCGGCGGTGATCTCGTTAAAATATGAAGAAAAACCGGAGACGGCACCGAGCGCAAGCACAAAGCCGGATACGGTCATCGTGCCGTGGGATAGACGGTAAATCAGAAAGCCATAGCAGATTCCGTCGCGCAGAAGCTGTAGTGTAAGTGTCAGCAGATCATTTGCAAAGTAGGCGCTGCGGATGCGGAACAGAATTTTCTGATACCGCTTGTTGAGCTGGCGATAAACACCATCGAGCCATCCGTTCAGCTGATACAGACGGATATCCTTTCCGGCGGATGTGTTGTACGACTGTTTCTGGAAATAGCGCTGCGATACTTCAATTTCAGACAGATCGTCTCTGCGGCGGACTTCGTAAGAAGCCGCGCGGCGGTAGCTGAGAAACTGCAGAACCGAGAGCACAAGCAGCAGAAGAATGATAGCCGGATGGACGGTTCCGATCAGTCCTGCGTAGAGAATCAGCCCAAGAAACGAAGAATAAATTGTGACATCGTATCGGAACATGCCTTCCACGCCGACCCAGTTGCTGCAGGTGGCTCCGACGGCTTTTTCGGCGAGCTGCAGCGTTTTTGGTTCTGTCAGAACCGCATAATCTATCTGCATGAAATGACAGAGAAGGCGGCGCGTAAAAAAGCCGGTCCGGAATTCGGTATACTGCCAGGCGTTCCGCGATTGCAGAAAGGTGTGGCTGACAAAAACAACGGCATAGCAAAGAAAGAGAACGAGCGTTCCAAGTGCAAATCCGGAAAAGCCGCTGCTCTGTTCCAGAAACAGGAGAATCCCGGCAGGAAGCAGAATCCCGAAAAAGCCGGTGAGCACCTGTGAGACGATTTCGAGTGCCTGAAAGAGAAACGGCTTTTTGCTGTAATGCCACAGCTCCCGATGAATATAAATGTAGTTAGACCATAATGAATACATAAAGACCTCCTCTGTCACATGTCTTTCGTGAACTGTAGTTATCCTACCATATTCATGCAAAACACGGGGGAAAAGTACGTAAATGGAACAAAAAAGAACGCGAACAGCAAAAAAAGTGTTCACGTTCTGCAAAATTTTTCTGTAGAATCATCGGACAAAATCAAAAAATTCTGGAAAGAGCTTTTTACAGCGGCAGCATAATCTCCGTCACGAAAACGCCGGGCTCGTTCTGCCGGTTGATATATCCTTCGTACTTTTCCACAACAAGATTGATCCGTTTCAGCCCATGCCCGTGATTTCCGCGCTTCGTGGTGATATACTCGCTGTCCAGCTTCCGCACAGTATCCTTTGTTGCATTCGTAACGGAAATATACAGCTGGTTTTTCAGCACACCAATATAAAGCCGGATATAGGGATCCGCAAGGCCCTCGCATGCTTCCACCGCATTGTCAATCAGATTTCCGATCAGCGCGCAGAGATCAATATCACTCACCGTAAGATTGGCCGGGCAGGCTGCCTTGTAATCCACGCGGATGCCGTTCTTTTCGGCGAGTGAAATTTTGGAATTTAAAATCGCATCGAGATTCACATTCCCCGAGTCGCAGAGCTGGTTGACCTGATCGAGATCATTTTCGAGCAGCCCGAGATATTCCTGCAGCTTATCATACTGTCCCATCTCAACATATGCCTTCATTGACTGCAGATGATTGTGGTAATCATGGCGCCAGCCGCGCATTGTCAGATAGATATTCTGCACTTCCTCGACCTGGCGGGCGAGAAGCTGGTTCTGGTATTCGATATTTTTGCGTTCCAGATAATGGGATAAAAATGGAATGTGCACCATGAAACATCACCTCGGTTCGTTCGGAATTGGAAATTAAAAAATGCAAAACCTTTAAAACGCATTCGGCCGGTAAAACTGCAGGAACGCATGGTTGAGTGATGCATAGCATCCGCGGCTGACCGGAATTTTTGTTCCGTCCGACAAGAGACATTCCGTCCGCGTGATCCGCTCCACATGAGCGAGATTCACAAGATAACTCCGGTGTGCGGCCGCAAAACATTCCCCCGTCTCACCAGAAGCCTGCCATGCGGCAGAAAGTTCTTCGCGGAACTCCGACAGATTTTTCTTAAAAGTTTCCATTCCGGCGGCTGTATGCAGCGTCAGATAATGATTATCGGATTCCACAAAAAGCAGGTCGGAGAGAAACAGCTTCTGCGTCTCCCCGCCAAGTGAAAGCAGCAGATGCGGCTTTTCCTGTCCGCGCATCGCCTGCAGCTCCTCGAGCAGCGGAAACAGTGTATCCTCTGTCACCGGCTTTAAGAGATACCGGAACGCCTGCACCTCATATCCTTCGAAAACATATTCTTTATGATTCGTCAGAAAGAGAATCGGCACCTCACTGTCCGTTTCACGGATTTTCCGCGCCAGCGCCATGCCGTCCATTCCGCCGAGATCAATATCGAGAAAGATGAGATCAAACGGATACGAGCCGGGATACTGGAACAGAAAAGCGGCGGAGTCTGAAAAGGCTTCCACGGTCAGAGGAAGCCTTTTTCGCTCCGCAAAGGTGCGGAGCAGCAGTTCCATCCGGGAACGCTGCGCCGGTTCATCTTCGCAGTAAGCAATTCTCATGTTATTCACCCAAACATTTTTTGAAGAAGTTATCGTAAACGGTAATCATTTCCTCGGTCCAGAATGCGGCACCGCCGTGGTCTGCGCCGCGAAGAAGATACAGCTGTACATCTTTTCCGGCATCCTTTAATGCGTGGTAGAGATCGACACTCTGCTGGCAGAACACCATCGTGTCCTTGGTGCCGTGTGCGATCAGCATCGGCGGGAAATCCTCGTTCACGTATGTTTTGGAGCAGGCTGCCTTAGCCTCCTCAAGATGCTCGGTAATGTCATAGCCCATCAGCATGCCCTCCGGGCTGTCTGGTTTCTGATGGTTCAGCGTTATCGGATAGCCGTACGGCAGTGTCACATCAACAGCTCCGTACAGATCGATAATACCGCATACCTCGCAGCTTTCCTCATTGATCGGCTCGTCAAGTTTTCCGCTCTTTGCGGTCATGCCGGCAACGGAAGAAACCTGTCCGCCGGAAGAATCTCCCATCAGGAACATCTGCGATGGATTCAGCTTGTATTCCTCCGCATGCGCACGCAGAAAACGTACCGCATTTTTTGCGTCGATGATCTGCGCTGGGAAATGTGCGATTCCGCTGTGACGGTATTCGACGATTGCAACAACGTAGCCGCGCTGCGCCAGACGGGCGATCATGCCGACCTTCTGGTAGACATACTGTTTCATCCAGGCGGATCCCTGAATAAATGTGATGCACGGCCAAGTGCGCTCCGGGTGCGCCATCTGGAATGGTGTGAAAATTTCCAGATGAAGATTGTGCGCCTCGTCGTAGACAACTTCATGCGCATAGCGGATCTCCATTTCCTCTCCGGTCACCGGAATTTCCACGGCGCCGTCTACCGCGTCTGTGTAGTCCGGCATTGTCTCATACGTGTAGTTTGATGGTTCAATGATCATGTGTAAAAACCTCCTTTTTCAAAAACCCCTTTTTCGGTCCGAAACAGCAATCCACAGGATTTACGATTTCTTCGACTCCTCATATGATTTTAACTCGGAAAGCGCCTCACCTGCAAGTGGATACAGTGCAATAATGTTGAAAATTGTCATCAGCCCGATGCCGACATCACCAAGATCCCACACAAAAGTGTATGCGGCAATACCGCCGATAAACAGCATTACAAGTGCAAGAACCTTGTAAGCGGTCTGGAAACACCACTTGTCACCGAACAGGTAGGCAACGTTGCTTCTGGCATAGAACAAAATGCCGAGGAACGTGGAAAAGCTGAACAAAAACAGCGTAAGTGCAATGAAAATCACACCGAATTTTCCCAGATGATACTGCATGGCGGTCTGCAAGAGATCCATGCCGGAAAGGCCATTAATCAGATCCTTTGGTGCAAGCAGCATAATCATTGCGGTGCAGCTGCAGATGACGATTGTGTCAACAAAAACGCCGAGCGCCTGTACAAGGCCTGCTTTGGCCGGGCGGTCACATTCTGCGGCGGCAGCGGCGCATGGAGCGGAGCCGGAACCGGCTTCATTCGAAAACAGACCACGCTTTACACCGTTCATCAGAACAGCACCAAAACCGCCGGCTGCCATCTGACGAAGTCCGAAGGCTTCCTCAAAAATGCGTGCAAACACAGAAGGAATCTGACGGAGGTTGACTGCGATGATAAACAGTGTGATAAAGAAATAGCAGACTGCCATGACAGGAACTATAAAATCCAGCACCTTTACGGTTGCATTTTTCCGCAGTACGATGATTGCAGAAAGAATCACCAGCATGATACTGGTGTAAAGCGGCGGAATGGAAAATGCATTTTTAAAAGAAGAAGCCACGGAGTTGCTGATTACCTGACTGATACCGCACCAGCAGATCAGACCGGCAATGGCAAACAGAACAGCCGGCAGAACGTATCGTTTTTTCTTCTTGAGGTGGTCTTCAACCAGATCGTGAATGTAGTAGGCAGGACCGCCGCGGTAGCCGCCGTACAGAGGATCTTCTTCTTTGTGAAGCTGTGCGAGCGTAGCTTCGATAAACGCGGTAGACGAGCCGATGATAGCCGTCACCCACATCCAGAACACAGCACCTGCGCCTCCGGCGGAGACTGCAGCGACAACGCCGACCAGATTTCCCATACCGACACGCGTTGCGGTGGAAACGATCAGTGTCTGAAAAGAAGAAAGGCTGCTTTTTTCATTTTTCTTTTCCGACAGGGCACGGATCATGTCCGGGAACAGACGGATAGGAAGAAAACGTGTCCGGATCGTAAAATAGATGCCGGTTGGGATCAGCAGAAGAATCAAAAGGGAGATTCCGAGACTGCCGCCGCCCGGGAGCGGAATCGTAAAAAGATCGCCCCAGAGAAAGTTGTAGACTGTGGTGATGAGATTGACAATCATGTTTTCAAAAACCCTCATTTCAAAATATTTGCGGCACTGTGAAACGTCAAAGCATAAAAGCACCGTTACCTGCTATTATATCGGTTTCTGTTTGGAATGTAAAGAAGGGAAGAGAAAAGATAAGAGGCAAATATCAGCTTTTTCCGAAACCAGAAAAAGTTGATATCTGCCTCTTAAAAATTTTTCAGTCGTATCAAAAGATCAGCCTGCGAGATGCAGCATCTCGATCAGGAACAGCCAGCTCAGGCCATAGAATGTAACGACAGCGACAAGGTCGTTGACCGTCGTGATGAGCGGACCGGAAGCAACCGCCGGATCGATGTGGATCTTTTTGAAGAACAGCGGAATGCAGGTGCCGACGGCACTGGAAATCAGCATTGCCAGCAGCAGTGCGATGCCGATGCAGGCGGAAACGGAAAATGCGAACATCATGGTCTTTCCCTTGAATAAGAAGATGAAAAGTCCGATGACAGCAAAGGACAGAACACCAAGCAGAAGACCATTGCAGAAACCGATGCGCATTTCCTTGAAAACAAGCTGTAATTTCTGTTTTCCGGTCAGGGACTCATCCATCAGGACACGGATGGTAACAGCCAGGGACTGGGTACCAACGTTTCCGGCCATGTCAAGGATCAGGGACTGGAAGGTCATGATGATCGGAAGGGTTGTGACAACCTGTTCGAAAATACCGACTACAGAAGAAACCAGCATGCCAAGACCGAGCAGGATGATCAGCCATGGAAGACGTTTTTTCATACTGTCTTTTAACGGCTCTTTTAAATCCTCCTCTGCGGTCAGACCTGCGAACATCGCGTAGTCCTCACCCATCTCATCATCAACCAGGTCGATGATGTTTGATGATGTGATGACACCGAGCAGGCGGTTGTCATTGTCGAGGACCGGAATAGAATCCTCGGAATAATCCTTCAGTTCTTCGATACACTCGTTGATCGGCTCCTCTGCATATACGTACGGGTAAGAAGTTACGGTCAGATCCTCGAGCGTCTCGTCGCGTCTTGCGATGATCAGGTTTTTCAGATCGATCGCTCCGTAAAATTTCTGCTGCGCATTGACAACAAAGATGGTAGAGATGTTGTCGTTCTTTGCGGCCTGATCGATCAGGCTGCTCATCGCCTGTTTGACATTCAGATCCTCGCGGATGATGATGCAGTTTGTCGTCATGCGGCTACCGATTTCATCTTCATCGAAGGAGGCGATCATCTCAATATCGTGGCGTACTTCCGGATCGAGCAGTTCGATCAGAAGTTTTTTCTTTGCTTTGTCGAGTTTCTGCAGAACCTCGGCCAGTGCATCGGTCTCCATTTTGGAGAGGATGGAAGCGGCTTTTTTGACATCCATCTCTTCGAGGTACTCGGCTACGTTGTCGGATTCAGCATACTCAAAAATATCGGACAGCATGTCCGTGTCCAGAATGCGGTACAGTTTGCATCGCTCCGGAACCGTTAAAAGCGGCAGAACATCTGCCAGGTCATTTTCGTGGTAATCTTCCAGGCGGCTGCCCATGACAGCCGGAGAAGAGTTACTGCGGATTGTATCCAGGATCTCCTGGGTATAATCCTGTACTCGTTTTTCCATTTTTTCGTTATCCTCCATTCTTTTTTTTGACAGCAGAAAAAAACATGCGTGCTGTCGGTGCGAAAAAGCATGTTGGAACCCTCACAGGGCAGTAAAAGCACACGAAAAAAGAACCAGAGAATTACGTTTCAAAACTGGTTTGGATCATGTGTCTTACTTCGGGTTTTCATAGGATAAGAAGGGAAAATATTTAAGATTAAAGCAGGACAGAAGGATGGCCGTCATCCTGCATATTTTCCGGTTCCCGTCCTATGCTGGTACTTCGCCCATGAGAATCACAACTATCCATTCTGTTCACCTGCCTTTTTTTAGAAATTTTTTGATCAAACAGCCGTTTTTGCCGGTCTGTTTCGCTTGAAATACGGGATTCAAAAATCATCCCTCAAGTATTCTAACTGCTTTCCAGAAAAAAATCAATTCCTATTTTGGTAAAATTTTCGCAACATTCTTATCTCGTTTCTGTTTCTCCTCGTAAAGCATTGCATCCGCATGCGCGAGCATCTCCGGAAGTGTGGAATCCATGTCTTTCGGAAGCAGATAAAAGCCGGTGGAAACGGTAATATTATATGCTTTTTCGTTCGTTCTATTAAAAATGTCGAATGCGGAGTGCAGCGTCCGGTACAGATCCCTGGACATTGTTTCGTCGGAACACGGAACAAGATATGCGAATTCATCGCCGCCGATGCGTCCGCAGACACCGCGTTTGCCGATGGAATCCTGCAGAAACTGTCCGACAAGGCGGATGGAGAAGTCCCTTTCTTCATGCCAGTATCGGTCGTTGATGATCTTTAAATTATTGAGATCCGCATAGACGGCAAGCAGGATGTGCTAAGAAAATAATTGCAATTGTCTAAAAAATGTTTGAGCTCTGAATTCACAGACAAAACTTTATAGAAACTTAAGATTTTCCTTTGCGGACCTAAAGATTCCTTTGGTACAGTAAGGATGAAAACAAAAGACATCTGGCAACTTGAGGGAATTTGCGGTACAATCATCTTTGAATCATGTGGGAGGTCCGGCGCGGAAAAAAAGTGCCGGAAAAGAAAAAATGAAAGGTGGAGAAAGAAGAAATGTACAACATTTTAGTATGTGATGATGATAGAGAGATTGTAGACGCCATTGAGATTTATCTGACCCAGGAGGGCTATCATGTGCTGAAAGCATATGACGGCATGCAGGCCATCCAGATGCTCGAGAGGGAGGAGATTCAGCTGCTGATTATCGACGTCATGATGCCGAAACTGGACGGCATCCGTGCGACGCTGAAAATCAGGGAAAAGAGCAGTATTCCGATCATTATTCTGTCCGCAAAATCAGAGGATGTGGACAAAATTCTGGGACTGAACATCGGCGCGGATGATTACGTGACGAAGCCGTTCAATCCGCTCGAGCTGGTGGCGAGGGTGAAATCTCAGCTGCGGCGCTACACGAAACTTGGAAATCTTCCGGCGGACGACGGAGAAAATGTGTATCAGGTCGGGGGTCTTCTCGTCAACGACGATTTAAAAGAAGTCAGCGTCGAGGGCGAACCAGTCAAACTGACCCCGATCGAATACAACATTCTCCTGCTGCTGGTAAAAAATCCAGGCAAGGTATTTTCGATTGAACAGATCTACGAGAGCATCTGGAACGAGGAGGCGATCGGTGCGGACAACACCGTTGCGGTCCACATCCGTCACATCCGTGAGAAAATCGAAATCAACCCGAAGGAGCCGCGCTATCTGAAAGTTGTATGGGGAATTGGGTATAAGATTGAGAAACAATAATAAGGAGTGAATAATTGTGAAAGAACGAAAACTCTACAGCCTGACGGGGAAGCTGATCGTTTTTCTTCTGCTGATCGTTTTTGCCGCCAGTGCGCTGTTCGGGGGCATTCAGACACTGATGCTTTCCAGCGTCGGCCTGACGCCGAATGCGGCAGCAAAAAAGTATGCGTTTGAAGAAACCACCGCATGCGGCACACTGGTGCAGCGGCAGCTTCATAACGTCATGAGCTACTATAATGATATGAGTAAATTCGGCACAAACGGTCGATACGACGGAACAAAAGAGATTGATTACCGTGCCTTTGCAACCGATGGAGAGGGAAGCGGCGGGATAAGTACAACGTACACCATTGACCAGCTTGTCAAGATGTACGATGACGGCAGCAGCGCAGACCTCAATGAGGTGGCAGCGTATACTGCGGACAATTATGCGACGAACGATGCCGGAATTGACAAAGAAGCCTATCTTGCATACGAAGATGGAACTGACGTGAGCCAGGAAACAGAAGAGACGGATGTAGCCGCACGCACCGAAGAAGTGAGCGCGGCAGATGCAGAGACGTTTGACAGCTTTTCCCCGGACGGCGAGGTCTACTTTCCTTCCGATAATGCAGTGAAAAGCCTGAAAGAGAAAAAAATTGATCCTGCTGATGTTTCCTCCCAGTTTTTGTATCTATACGATCAGGGAATGAGCCTGGAAACGCAGAAAACGAAAGCGGGAACGTACCTCTATGAGTACGCGGCGGCAAATCTGAAAAAGGTATCCATCCGCGATCTGTATATGACACTTTCCGGGGTCACGGAAGAAGTTGCTGCTTTTAAAAACCAGGAGAGCGGCATCAGCGTCGATGCGGACGATGCCAATCTCTGGTACTGTCTGGAGGATAAAGAAGGAAATATCTATACGAATGTGGATTCCTGGAAAAATGGTTACACAACAGCCATTGCGCAGAAATCGCCCTATCCGTTCGCCTTTGCTGTTGACCGGACCGGCGGTGCCGACAAAGTCCGTTCTTATGCAACAAGAAAAAACAGCCCGGCCGTGGAAGCAGCGAGAAGCTATCTGCTGAACAATCAGATTGCAGATAATTATCAGAAGATCTTTGTTGCACTGGATCCGGATCTGGCAGCAAGCGACTATTTCTCCCAGTACAGTGAGATCTACAGCCAGTGGCTTCCGAAAATGCAGCTCCTTCTTCTGATGATTGCAGTTGGCGGAATCGGAACGCTGGTCTGCCTGGTCCTGTTCACACTGCAGGCAGGAAGAAATGGAAAAAACAAAGAAATCCGCCTTTACTTTTTCGATCAGTGGTACACGGAAATCGCAGCTGCAGCCGCCATCCTGATTGTGATGGGAGCAGTTGGAATCGTTGCTGTCTGCATCGAACTTTCCTACGGCGGCGTTCATTATATCCAGAATTTTGACGGAAACTACATCTACAGCGGATCCTATGGAAATGAAGCAGATACATGGCGAAGCCTGGTGGCCGCATCGGGCATCCTCGCCGGATTTCTGATCACACTGATTCCGTACTGCTCACTGGTGCGCCGGATCAAAGCACGCAACGTCTGGAAACAGTCGTTTTTGTACTGCGTCGGCCACCGGATCGTGTCTGCCGGAAGAACCTTCTATGAAGGCAGACAGGAGTCGGAGCGAACGATCCTTATGTTCTGCGTTTTCTGCGGCGTGCAGATCATTCTCTGCTGCGGCTTCGGAATGTTCGGCGTATTCCTTACCCTGGTGATGGATGCCGCAGTGCTGCTTCTTCTGCTGCGCGAGGCATCCGGAAGAAAACAGATTGAACATGGCTTAAAAGAGATTGCTGCGGGCGATCTGGATTACAAGATTGACCTGACGGAGCTGCCGGGGGAAGACAACCTTCAGCTTGCCGGAATTGTCAATTCGCTCGGAGAGGGAATGAAAGCGGCAGTGCAGGAGCAGATGAAGAGCGAGCGCTTAAAAGCGGATCTGATCACCAACGTATCCCACGATATCAAGACACCGCTTACTTCTATTATTAATTATGTCGATCTGCTGAAACGGGAAAATATTGAAAACGAGAAAGCGAAAGATTATATCCGCGTACTCGACGAAAAATCACAGCGCCTGAAACAGCTGACGGAGGACCTTGTCGAGGCATCGAAGATCAGTTCCGGAAACATTAAACTGGAATTTATGAACCTGAACCTGAACGAACTTGTACAGCAGGTGAACGGAGAGTTTGCCGAGCGGTTTGAAAGCCGTAATCTTGATCTGATCTGTATTCTTCAGCCGGAGCCGCTTCTGATCTGTGCGGACAGCCGCCGCATCTGGCGTGTGCTGGAAAACCTGTACGTAAATGTCTGCAAGTATGCGATGCCGGGGACAAGAGTTTATGTGGACGCGATCCGGAAGGATGGGAAAATACAGTTTTCCATCAAAAATATATCAGAAAATGCGCTGAACTGTGAGGCGGATGAGCTGACGGAGCGGTTTATCCGCGGTGACGTCAGCCGAAGTACGGAGGGCAGTGGTTTAGGGCTTTCCATTGCAAAGAACCTGACCGTTCTGCAGCATGGCACGTTTGATATTTATCTGGATGGCGATCTGTTCAAGGTGACGATTACGTTTGATGAGGCTGTAAAAGAGAAAAAGCCGGAGGCTTCCGGGTACACAGCAAAGCCGGAAATGCCGGAAGAAGATCTGGAAAAGCCTTCTTCAGACACGATCTAGAAGAATAAAAATTTCATAACTGTTCAGAGCTATACAAAATGAAAGAAAAAACGCCCTGCCGGAAACCACATATTCTGTGTGTTTCCGGCAGGGCGTTTTGATTTACGCGAGTAACGAGCCAAAGTCCGTGCTTGCACGAGACCTTGGCGACTGCCGCGATAACTTGAGAAACTCGCGGAGCGTGTTTCTCATAGTTGAATTGCTTGTAATTGCTATTTTGACGAATTATCTGTCTCTTTATCAGATTTTTCTTCTGTGACCGCAGCGTGCTCAGTCAGAGGACTTGGTCTGTCCATGGCCTCCAGTGCCCGCAAGGATTCTTCTTCCGGGGTCAGAACCTCTTTTTCTTCCTCCGGCATATAGAATGGGAAGATTTTGTTTACGAAGAACCAGGAGCATCCAAGCGCTACCGTGGAAAAGCCCAGAAGGAACATCAGAAGAATCAGATAGCTGACAATCTTTGTCGTGGAGAATACATAGATCAGCAGCGGACAGAGATTGACGAGCAGGATCATGATGGTCCACGGCAGGTGGCGGATTGCCATCAGGATGGAGTTCTTGATCGTGTTTTTTACAGTATTGTCAAAGCGGCTCAGTACCGGAAATACATAAGAAAGTACCATGGCCTCGAAAAAGATCAGTACCAGGAAAACAAAACGCAGGTAGGTGATGGTACCCGGCATTCTCATGACCAGCAGAAGATCAAGAATCAGAACAATCAGAACCGCCAGCAGGATGAGCCAGATGGCAGTTGCCTGCTTGAAGTTTTCGCGGAAGGATTTCCAGTAGGTACGGAAGATATACGTCTCCTCATTTTTGATCATCTTCAGCGTGACGTAGTACATTGCTGTGAAATTGGCGCCGATTGTCACAATCGGGATACACATAATAAGGAAAATAATGTTCAGCATCATCAGGTCGAAGACACGGCCCATAATCTGCGAGAACTTACTGTCCAGGCTGAAAAAACTCATAATTTGTTCCTCTTTTCTGTTGAATTAAGTGTGCCGCCGATTAACGTTCCGGCTGGCAGACATCATAGAAAAGTATAGCGAATTTTTCAGAAAAATGCAATGAAGAGAATATAAACTTTTCGTTTCGTCATTTTGTATAAGAGTGAACATTTTGTTTGTGCAAAGTGGACAGAAGAGAACGGTTCGAGAAAATCCGAAAGCAGAATTGCCAATCTGCCGGAGGAAAGTTTGTGTAATTGTGGCATGGTCGAATGCGGGTAGAAAAGGTATACTAGTCCCATAAGCAAGAGAGATGCAAATGCAAAACTCATAATAAAACGCATGATGTTTATTTAGGGAGGATTCAAAAATGGCAAGTTTATCTTTACAGCACATTACAAAAAGATATCCGAACGGTTTTGAAGCAGTAAAAGACTTCAACCTGGAAATCGCTGACAAAGAGTTTATCATCTTCGTAGGACCATCTGGATGTGGTAAATCTACAACACTTCGTATGATCGCAGGTCTTGAGGAGATCTCCGATGGTACTCTGAAAATTGACGATAAAGTAGTAAACGATGTAGAGCCGAAAGACCGTGATATCGCAATGGTATTCCAGAACTACGCTCTGTATCCGCACATGACCGTATATGATAACATGGCATTCGGTCTGAAACTGAGAAAAGTTCCGAAAGATCAGATCGACAAACAGGTTAAAGAAGCAGCTAAAATCCTTGACCTGGAGAAACTGCTTGACCGTAAACCGAAAGCTCTTTCCGGTGGTCAGAGACAGCGTGTTGCTATGGGACGTGCCATCGTACGTGATCCTAAAGTATTCCTTATGGACGAGCCTCTGTCAAACCTGGATGCAAAACTTCGTGTACAGATGCGTACCGAGATTTCCAAACTGCATGAGAGACTGGGCGCTACCATCATCTACGTAACACATGACCAGACCGAGGCTATGACACTTGGTACCAGAATCGTTGTTATGAAAGACGGAGTTGTTCAGCAGGTAGATACCCCGCAGAACCTGTACAACGCACCGGGCAACCTGTTCGTTGCAGGATTCATCGGATCTCCGCAGATGAACTTCCTGGATGCAAAAGTAAAAGTTAACGGAAACGACGTTACTCTTACTGTTGGTAAATACAACATGAAACTGCCGGCTTCCAAAGCAAAAGCTGTTATCGACGGCGGATATGACGGAAAGACCGTTGTTATGGGTATCCGTCCTGAGAACGTACATGATTCTCAGATGTTCATCGAAACTTCCAAAGACAGCGTAGTTGAGTGCAAGATCAACGTATACGAGCTGTTAGGTGCAGAAGTTTACCTGTACTTCGATTGCGAAGGCTTCCCAATGACAGCCCGCGTAGATCCTCGTACAACTGCAAGAAGCGGTGATACCGTTAAATTTGCTCTGGATATGGAGAAAGTTCATCTGTTCGACAAAGAGACAGAGATCACCATTACCAACTAATCCATATGAACATCAGCGCGTATGCGCAAACATAGAGAAAAGGATCGACATCCGTTCGGATGCCGGTCCTTTTTGCATATGCACCGCCCTCCTTTTGCGAAGCAAAAAATAGTTGCCAATGAGAAAAAAATAAGCTATAGTTATAGATAAGATGCACCCTGGAGTAAAATACGCCAGGAGAAAGGAAGTGGCAGATTTGGTATCAAGTCAGGTATTACAGAAAACCCTTGATGAATTAAGAAATATTACGAGAATTGATTTATGTGTGACGAATACGGATGGTGTTCTGCTGGTGACCACATTCCCGGAAACCGCGATTGATGCAGAAAGCATCCGTTCTTTTGTATTATCCGCTGCGGACAGCCAGATTGTACAGGAATATCATTATTTTAAAGTATATGACAACCAGAATGTGGAGTATATTCTGATTTCTAAAGGAAGCAGCGACGATGCATATATGATCGGAAAGGTTGCCGTATGTGAGATTCAGAATCTTATCATTGCATACAAAGAGCGTCTGGACAAAAACAACTTTATCCAGAACCTTCTTCTCGACAATCTTCTTCTGGTGGATGTCTACAACCGCGCGAAAAAGCTTCGCATCGACACAGATGTACGCCGCGTTGTTTACATGGTAGAGACGAAGCTGGAAAAAGACATCAGCGCACAGGAGACAGTAAAGAGCCTCTTTGCTTCAAGACCGAGAGATTTCATCACCGCAGTCGATGAGAAGAGCATTATCATTGTAAAAGAACTGAAGGATACCGACACCTTCGAGGATATGAACCAGACCGCAAGAATGCTGGTGGATATGCTGAATGCGGAGGCCATGTCCCAGGTGCGCGTTTCCTACGGAAATCCGGTCAACGAGATTAAGAGTGTATCGCGTTCTTACAAAGAGGCGAAGATGGCACTCGAAGTAGGAAAAATTTTCTACGCAGACAAAAACGTGGTACCGTACAACAACCTCGGCATCGGCCGTCTGATCTATCAGCTCCCGATTCCGCTGTGCGAAATGTTTATGACCGAAGTCTTCGGCGAAAATCTGCCGGATACGTTCGATGAGGAAACACTGACCACAATCAATAAATTTTTTGAAAATAACCTGAATGTGTCCGAGACATCCCGTCAGCTCTATGTACACAGAAATACTCTGGTGTACCGTCTGGAGAAGCTCGAGAAGAGCACAGGACTCGACATTCGTAAATTTGACGATGCGCTGACCTTTAAAATTGCCATGATGGTCGTAAGCTACATGACGTATATGAACAACAGCGAAAATCTGTAAAACCGTTCAGAGCCGTACAGGATTGCGGGAGTGCAAAGCACGGAGCAATCCGGGTATCGAAGGGGTCAAAAGACTTTTTGACCCTAACATTTTATCAACAACAAGAGGAGAGGAACGACATGATTGAATTACTGAACACAGGTGCATACCTTGTCAACGGAATCGACATCATCCCGGATACAGAAGAAGGCCGCGCGGAACTCAAAGCGCGTACCGGCGCTGTGCCGTGTCCGGCGGATGCTGCAAAAGAAACCATTGCCTATGGAATCTTAAAAGACCACAATGTTTCCGGCAACATGGAAAATCTGCAGATCAAATTTGACAAACTTACATCGCATGACATTACTTTTGTTGGAATCATTCAGACCGCGCGCGCGTCAGGACTGGAAAAATTCCCGGTACCGTACGTGCTGACCAACTGCCACAACTCCCTTTGCGCAGTCGGCGGAACCATCAACGAAGATGACCACATGTTTGGTCTTACCTGTGCGAAAAAGTACGGCGGCGTCTATGTACCGCCTCATCAGGCAGTAATTCATCAGTTTGCCCGCGAGATGCTTGCCGGCGGCGGAAAAATGATCCTCGGATCCGATTCCCACACCCGTTACGGTGCACTCGGAACCATGGCCATGGGCGAGGGCGGACCGGAGCTGGTAAAACAGCTTCTCTCCAAAACATATGATATCGCTATGCCGGGAGTGATCGCAATTTACATGACAGGCGCACCGCAGCCGGGCGTAGGACCGCAGGATATTGCACTTGCCATCATCGGTGCAGTCTTTGCAAATGGTTACGTAAAGAACAAAGTTATGGAGTTCGTAGGACCTGGCGTATCTTCCTTAAGCGCAGATTACCGGATCGGTGTGGACGTTATGACAACCGAGACAACGTGTCTGTCCTCCATCTGGAGAACCGATGAGAAAATCAGCGAGTTCTATCAGATCCACGGCAGAAGCGCAGATTACAAAGAGCTGAATCCTGGCGCGGTTGCTTACTATGACGGCGTTGTAAAAGTAGAACTCGACAAGATCAAACCGATGATCGCGATGCCGTTCCATCCGAGCAATGTTTATACCATTGAAGAGCTGAAAGCAAACCTCGATGACATCCTGAGCGATGTAGAGAAGAAAGCAGCCATCAGCCTCGACGGAAAAGTTCCGTTCACTCTGAAAAATAAAGTACACGACGGAAAACTCCTGGTAGACCAGGGAATCATCGCAGGATGCGCCGGCGGCGGATTTGAGAACATCTGCGACGCAGCCGATATCCTGAAAGGCCACAGCATTGGCGACGATGCGTTCACCTTAAGTGTTTACCCGGCAAGTACCCCGATCTATATGGAGCTGGCAAGAAACGGAAAACTGGCAGACCTTTTGGAAACCGGTGCGATCGTAAAAACCGCATTCTGCGGACCGTGCTTCGGCGCAGGCGATACTCCGGCAAACAATGCGTTCTCAATCCGTCACTCCACCAGAAACTTCCCGAACCGCGAGGGATCCAAGATCCAGAACGGTCAGATTTCTTCCGTTGCCCTGATGGATGCACGTTCCATTGCAGCAACCGCAGCAAACAAGGGATTCCTGACCGCAGCAGACGAGTTCACCGGAACATACACGAAACCGGCATACCACTTCGACAAGAAGATTTACGAGAACCGTGTCTTCGACAGCAAGGGTGTGGCAGATCCGTCTGTAGAAATCCAGTTCGGACCGAACATCAAAGACTGGCCGGCAATGCCGCAGCTTGCTGAGAACCTGATTCTGAAGGTTGTCTCTGAGATCCATGATCCGGTTACGACCACCGACGAGCTGATTCCATCCGGCGAGACTTCGTCCTTCCGTTCCAACCCGCTTGGACTGGCAGAGTTTACCCTGTCCAGAAAAGATCCGGCTTATGTGGGACGTGCAAAAGAAGTACAGGTTGCAGAGAAAGCCATCCAGGAAGGAAACTGCCCGGCAGAGGCACTTCCGGAACTGAAACCGGTCTTTGCAGCCATCCATACCCAGTACCCGGATATCGACAAGACAAACGTCGGTGTCGGATCCACCATCTTCGCTGTAAAACCGGGCGACGGCTCTGCGCGTGAGCAGGCAGCTTCCTGCCAGAAGGTATTAGGCGGCTGGGCAAACATCGCCAACGAGTATGCAACGAAGCGCTACCGCTCCAACCTGATCAACTGGGGCATGCTTCCATTCCTGATCCCGGAGGGAGATCTGCCGTTTACAAACGGAGATTACATCTTTGTACCGGAGATCCGCAAGGCAGTGGAAGAGAAAGCCGATGTGATCAAAGCGTACGTTGTAAAAGACGGAGCACTTGTTCCGTTCGAGATGACGTTAGGCGCGCTGACCGATGATGAGAGAGAAATCATCCGCAAGGGATGCCTGATCAACTATTATAGAGGATAAGTATTTGAGAAAGAGCTGTGTGGCAGGAGAAAAGTCTGTTTCATAGCTCTTTTTCTGCGCACTTATTTGAAACAAAATATCAGAAAACAATATAAAATTCAGAAAATAAACACAATAATTAAGAAAAGGAAAAGTGATATAAAAAAACAGTAAAAATATTTTAAAAATGTGTTGACAAATGCTGACGGATCTGTTATATTAAAATCACAAAGAAACAAGAAAACAAAAACCTAACCAAGAGGTACAAAGAGAAAGACTTGGGACCCCCTTTTCAAGAGAACAAACCATTTTCATAGAAAGAGACGAGAAATCTTCTATAGAAGAATGGAAAAAAAGGGAAAAGGAAGATGTTCTTAAGATGAGAGACTTCCGAAAGGAAAGAAAACCTGAGATAAAGATCCATACAAAAGAAGTTCGAAAGAAAACCTTTTGATAAACATGAGATCAGAGCAGATCTTAGGAAATCCTAAGGAAAAGATTTTCGGAGTGGAAATCTTAACCGCAAAGGAAAAGCCTCTGAAAAAGAACATCTTCCCGAAAAAAAGAAAATCTACAACAGGGAAATGGAAGAGAAACGATCTTTGAAATATCAAACGAAAGCGAAAACAAAGATCACAGATCGGTAAAGAAAGAAAACCAGTGAAAATCCTTGAAAGTAGAGAAAAAACTGAATATGGAAAATAAAGAAAAAGCGGTCGCTGTATCAGAAAAAATGATTGGTATGGCGATCGCTTTCTGTGTTGTGTAATTCGTCCGCCGGGCATGTTTTTCTTGACAGATGCGGCGGAAATGGTGCATACTTCTTAAAGCATAACAGCGGAGAAATCCGTGTATCGAAAATAAGAAGTCAGAACAGGAGAAGAAAGTGGCTGGATTTTGCAGAGAAGATATTTTAATGGAAGATAACGATATTCTTGTTGTTCACAAGCACGCGGGTATGGCAGTGCAGAATGCGCGGATGGGACAGATGGATCTGGAGCATGCGCTGCTGAATTATTTGGCGAAGCAGGCAAGGGCGGAAACACCGGGTCAGGCGCGGACTCAGATTCCATATCTGGCGGTCGTTCACCGGCTCGATCAGCCGGTTGAGGGCGTGCTGGTGTTTGCGAAAAACAAAGACGCCGCAGGAAAACTGGGACGGCAGGTGAAGGACGGGACGATGAAGAAAGAGTATCTCGCCGTCTGTGAGGGAAAAATCGAAAAACAGGGCGTGCAGAAGTTTGAGGATTTCCTTGTAAAAGACGGACGGAGCAACACATCCCGCGTCGTACAGCCAGGCACCGCCGGAGCGAAAAAAGCGGTGCTGGAATATGAAGTGATAAGGACACAGGAGAACCGAACCCTGGTGCGGATCCACCTCGGAACGGGCCGCCACCACCAGATCCGCGTCCAGTTTTCCCATGCGGGATATCCGCTGGCGGGGGATGCAAAATATGGGGCGAAAGAGAAAGGATCTCTGGCGCTGTGCGCGCATCATCTCGAGCTGGAGCATCCGCGGACGGGCAAACGGCTTTCGTTTACCGTAAAACCAGAAGGTGAAATCTTCCACAGCTTTGTGTAACTATTCAGAGCTATGTGAAATTGCAAAAAAGTTCAGAAAATCATAAGAAAACAGGACTGGACTATTTTTACGGTTTGTGTATAATAGAGAAAGGTTATGTAACAAAACTGTAAAAAGTAATGGAAAATGATTCATCAGGCAAAGCAGAAAGGGAGAATTATGAAACGCAGAATGATTGCAGTACTGCTTTCCGGAATCCTGCTGTGCTCGGCAGCTGGATGCGGAAAAGAAGCAGTGACAGACAAGAGCACCGCAGCATCGTCGTCTCAGGAAGTGACAGAAACTCCGGCGGCAGAAGAAAGCCCGGAGGCCTCATCGTCCAGCGCAGATTCTACAGCAGAGTCAGCCAGTGCATCCACATCTTCTGAAAGCTCTGGAGATGAAGGAAAAGAAGCAGACAAAAAACGAATAGAAATCACCGTTCCGCACAAAGACGGCATGGAAGCATTGTACGACACCGTGGATGGACTTACCGTTGAAAAAGGCTCTTACATCGCCGTGGTTGCAAAAGACTTAAGTGCCGGTTTCTGGAAAGCCGTAAAAGCCGGTGCACAGCAGGCGCTTGACGATCTGAACGCCTCGCTTGGCTACACCGGAAACGACAAAGTTTATATGACATTTGAAGGCCCGGAAAATGAAAGTGACACCAACTCTCAGATCAATATCATCGACTCTGTCATTTCGGAAAATCCGGACGCGCTGATCCTTGGCATCATTGACCAGCAGTCGGGACAGGCACAGATGGAAGAGGCTTCCGACAGCCAGATTCCGGTCGTCATCGCGGATTCCGGTATCGAGAGTGATCTGATCACCTCGACATGTGCGACTGATCACGCAGCGGCAGCAAAGCTTGCGGCAGATCATCTCTGCGAGGCCATCGGCAACAGCGGAGAGGTTGCGATTGTTGCACATCAGTACAACACCGAGAGCAGCGTAGAGCGCGTGGAAGCATTTAAAAAAGAGATCGAAGAAAAATATACCGATGTGAAAGTGGTTCAGGTGAATTACGGAGATGGAGAAGAATCCATCGCGGACATGCTGAAAAATACACTTGAAACCTACCCGGCTCTGAAGGGCATCTTCTGTACGAACGAAGACATGGCAGACCAGACGCTGGATGCGCTGGCAGATATGGAAAATACTGAGCAGATTCAGATTGTCGGTTTTGATTCCGGTGAAAAACAGCAGAAAGCGATCCAGGAGGGACGCGAGTACGGTACCGTAACGCAGAATCCGTACGGTCTTGGCTATGCGGCAATCGTGGCGGCCGTCCGCGCGATTCAGGGACTTCCGGTAGATCAGAAGATCGATACGGGATATCAGTGGCTCGACAAAGACACGATCGATCTGGAGACAAATCAGAAGTATCTTTATAACTGAAAATCAGGATAAAAAATGAACCCGGCAGACAAGGGAATGTTCCTTTGCCTGCCGGGTTTTCTGCGCTGCAGTGCGGATTACGAGTTCTGATCGTCTTCGTAAATTCTCTGTACCTCTTCGGAAATCTGCTGCCGGATCGCGGAGAGATCGACATCCGGGATGCCGTCCTCGGTGATCTGCGGTTTGGAAGGAGAGGTATACGGCTTCGTGTCGCCCATGGAAGCTTTTGGGGATGTTTCTTCTTCGTCAAACTCCTCCGGAGCGGCCGGTTTTGCGGATGGCCGGCGGCGGATGATTTTCGGAAGATCTTTCTCATCGTCGTCATCGTCAGGTTCTTCCGGAACAAAACGGAAATCGTACATGGTGTTCTGCGAAACACGGGTACGGTTCGACGGTTTCTGATAGCTGCGGTACGGATCTCTTGCGTTGCCGGAAGAAGAGGAAGAGGAGCCGCGGCGTTTCTTTTTCTTCTTTCTGGATGGAAGAGGGTCGAAACCGGATCTGCGCTTCCGTCTGGCGCGCGCTTTTGCACGGTGTTCGCGTTCTTCTTCGTCGTCATCCTCCCAGTAGTCCGCCTCTTTCCACGGTTTAAACTGGAAGAGCATGCCTGCTGCGGCGAGAATGGCAGAGACAATCCAGAACATCATGTTCAGATCGAGGTCCTTGAAGAAATATGCCATGCGGATCGTCGTGAGGGCGCCGCAGATGGAGGTGACCAGGATTACGGAAATGCGTTCGAACGGAACGCAGATCAGGCTGATCACGAAAGCGACGAGGGCGACGAGTCCATAACCTGTGATATCGTTTGGATTAACGAGATGCCAGAGGCAAAAGCCGACGAGCCCGCAGATCAGAAGAAAAAGTCCGATCCGGTAGAGGACGAAGGCAATGATTGCGGTCAGAAGACCGGTGCCGACGGCAAGCGCCAGGGTGATCGTCGTGGTCTGATTCGTGTAGGTACCCGCTGCATAACCAGCGGCCGCGCCGAGAAAAAATCCGGGAATGACGCTCCAGAGTTTGCGGAGCGCATAGCCGAAGAAACAGTTCAGCAGGGCAAAAACAATCACAATCAGAAGAAGCTGCTGCTGGTAAACACCCATGACGTCCCGGACTTTATCGAGACCGCCAAGCAGCGTGTTGATGTTGAAAGCTTGCATATTCAGATTCATGATATTCACTCCTATATGATGTATCGGAAAAATAGATACAGGTTGTATTTTAGTACGGAACGGCGGTTTTGGCAAGTGAAATTGTGTTTGAGATCTGGGAAACGGCAGAATGGCGGCGGTGTGCATATGGTATAAGGAAGAGCAAAAAGGAAATAAAACAGGCATGAATCAGGATAGAGTGTATGAAAATAGAAGAAATTCCTATCAGGGAAATCCGATGGAGCGGCCGGAGCCGTTTTTTGCGGCACAGCCCTTATGGGGAAGAAGTATGGAGGAGCAGCAGGAAGCGCGGGAACGGCAGCGGATGCAGTCGTATTATTCCCGGACGGCATCTGATCTGCAGCGGCTGGTGGAGGCAGAGTGTGACCGCATGGATTACCGCGGCAGCATGATGTACGACGAATTCCCGGACCGGCTCATGATGGAGCACACCTGCCGGAATATCGCACGTCAGTACGGCAGGGAAAACGGCGGGAAGGATGAGAAAACGGCAGAAGAGGAACTGCTCGATTTGATCGGCGTTCTTTTTTATAATGAAATGTTCCGGAGGCGGAGCAGGAGGAAACATTATTACAATCTGTGGCTTTAAACTGCGCCATAAAGTAATAAGAGGGTAACACATTTTTAATAATTTTTCTGTTGTGGTTTTGCGGAAAACAGATTACAATATTAGCGAGGTTGTAAGGGGCTTTATTACACATGTTTACAAACGATTCAGGAAGTTTGGAGAGTATAAATGGAATTACAGAAATTATTACAGGATGAAATCCGGGAAGGGCTGTATCGTATCACGATCAGCGGCCCAAGAGGGGACAGTGAAGTGTCCAAAGTGAGAATACGCCCGGTTGAAATAAAAGGAAAACTGCTCTTTCAGTGCCAGGAGACTGTCGGCACGAAGGAGTTTCATAAAAATATGACAAAAGACGACGTGATCACCCGGATCAGCGACTGGATGAACGGAACCTTCAAGCAGATGCAGCTCGAATCCGACACCTGCACAGTATCCGTTCTGGTCAGCAAAAAGGGAACGATGACGATCAAAAAGAAACCGCATATGAAAGGAACCGGCAAACCCGTCAATCTGGCGCACAACCGGAAGAAACGGTATATTCTGGAAGAAGGAATCCCGGTTCCTTTTTTACAGGATCTCGGTGTTATGACAAAAGAAGGCAAAATCGTGCGGACCCGCTACGACAAGTTCCGCCAGATCAACCGCTTTCTGGAGTTCATCGAAGATATCCTGCCGCAGCTCCCATCGGACCGCGAGATCACGATTCTCGATTTCGGCTGCGGAAAATCGTATCTGACGTTTGCGATGTATTATTACTTCCGCGAACTGAAAAAACTGGATGTCAATATCATCGGACTTGACTTGAAAGAGGATGTCATCGCGATCTGCAACGGACTGGCGGAGAAATACGGCTATGAAAAGCTGCATTTCTATCAGGGTGACATCGCTTCTTATACCGGCCGCGACGAGGTCGATATGGTGGTGACGCTGCACGCGTGCGACACGGCGACTGACTATGCGCTGGAAAAGGCCGTCAAATGGAATGCAAAAGTTATTCTTTCCGTTCCGTGCTGCCAGCATGAGCTGAACCGCCAGATTGCAAACAAAGAACTGTATCCGATCATGGATTACGGCATCTTAAAAGAGCGCATGGCGGCGCTTCTGACCGACGGAATCCGGGCAAAGCTTCTGGAGAATGCAGGCTATGAGACACAGATTCTTGAGTTCATCGACATGGAGCACACGCCGAAGAACCTTCTGATCCGCGCGGTAAAACGCCAGGAAGGCTCGAAAAAACTGCCGGAAGAACTGAAAGTGTGCATGGAAGCGTACCATGTGAAGCCGACACTGGCAGACCTCCTCACAGAAAAGGAGGAGCCGTGATGAATAAAAGAGCAGCAAGGATTCTGATCCTTTTTCTTGTTTTTGCCGCATCAGTCGGTGTGTTCACACACCTGATGAGCCACGAGACGACGGAGAATGCGACCGATCTGGACGCAGCGAGTCTTCCGGTGCTGTACATGAAGACCGCGGACACGACAGTGAACCGCATGTACGGATACCGCCAGGAGATGAACGGCGTAACGACAAGAGAAAACCTGACACCGCTGCCGATGGACCGTTCGCTTACGCTTGAAATTGATGCGAAGGGACAGAAAATTATAAACGTGACCTATACGGTGGAAAGCACAGACGGCGGAGCGCTGATTGAAAACTCGGTGCTGAAATCGTTTGACGAGGACGGAAGCTATCTGAAAGCAGACTTCCAGTTAGAGACCGCGATTCTGATGAATCAGGAATATACGCTGAAGCTCGAGGTTGCCTACGGAAACGGCCAGTCTGCCTGGTATTACACCCGCATTGTACAGCGCAACGGCGTGGAGGTCGGCGATTATCTGGCCTACACGCAGATGTTTGCGCAGACATGCCTGGATAAAACGCAGGCGGAAGCGCTCGTTCCGCAGCTTGAGCCGGATGAGACGGGGGATAATTCTTCGTTCCTCAATGTCAACATTCATTCCAGCCTCGACCAGATTTCCTGGGGAAGCCTCGCACCGACGATCGTACAGCAGCCGGTGCAGCAGATCAAAGAAGCGAATGAGACGACGACCAGCATCAAACAGGAGTACATGATCAGTGCGCAGGATGAGAACGGACAGACGGAGTATTATACCGTAAGCGAGTTCTACCGGATGCGAGAGTCCGACGGAGAGATTATTCTGCTGGACTTCGAGCGGAGCGCACAGCAGATCTTTGATCCGGAGCTTGGTGTTCTGACGAAATCCGGCATTAACCTCGGTGTGACCGGCGAGGATACCAAGTATGTGACGAATACGGCAGGTGATATTGTCGCATTTGTAGTAAACGGTGATCTCTGGTGCTACAACCGCAGCGCCAACAAGACGATCCGCGTTTTCAGCTTCCGTGAGAACGGCAGCATGGATGACCGGGAACAGCACGGAGAGCATGATGTCAACATTGTACGTGTGGATGATGCGGGCGATGTGACGTTTGTTGTTTATGGCTATATGAACCGCGGAAACCACGAGGGTGAAGTGGGAGCAGCCGTTTACTATTATCGCGCCGAGCGGAATGTGGCAACCGAGGAGATTTTCGTTCCGGCGGATATTTCCTACGAGATGCTGAAAAAACAGCTCGACCGCCTCTCCTACGTCAACAAGCAGAGAGAGATGTATCTCTATCTGAATGAGAACCTGTGTAAGGTAGATATTGAAACCGGCACGACGACGGTGGTCCGGGAAAGTATCCCGGAGGACTGCTTTGTAGTATCGGAAAGCCAGGAGAGCATCGCGTGGATGGATGCGGACAATGCAAGCAGTGCGATGAACATCACCGTGATGAATCTGGAGAGCGGGGAAACGCAGCGCTTTGCGGCGGATGACGGACAGAAGATCCGGGCACTTGGCTTTATCAATGAAGACTTTGTCTATGGTATGGCAAACGACAGCGATATTTTAAAAGATATTTCCGGCAATGAAGTTTTCGCTATGCATACGGTGCGGATTGTCAGCATCGACGGAACCGTGAAAAAAGAGTATCACCAGGACGGCTATTATGTGACAGGCGTGTCGATTTCGGACGGCCTTCTGGAGCTGGACCGCGTGGTACGCCAGGAAAACGGCTATGCGGATGCGCCGGAGGATCACATCATGAACGGCGAGCAGCAGAGCCAGGAACTGGTGACGGGCCGCCTGGCAACGGTGGACGACAGAAGAGAGCAGCAGTTCCTTCTGGAATTCTCGACGAGCGGCAAAACACAGTCGCTTCTGACACTGACACCGAAATATATCTATTCAACCTTACGGACCGATCTTACGATGTCGTACGACACGGGCAGCGCAGATCTTTACTATGTATATGGAAAAGGAAAACTGATCGCCATTTTAAGCTCCCCGGCCGAGGCCGTACAGCTTGCCGATGAGAATGTCGGCGTTGTGCTGAACAGCAGCCAGTCCTATGTGTGGGAGCGCGGAAACCGCCAGCAGGGCATGCGCCTCGACGAGACAACGATGCCGTCGGGATTTCAGAGTGCATCTCTGGACGAAAACGTGCTGAAGGAGTCACTCGGTGATGATTACGAACTGCTGAACCTGACGGGCTGCACAAGAGAAGAAATTCTCTACATGATCAGCAGCGGCTACGGCGTTGTTGTAAAGACCGGCGCGAACGAGAGTCTGCTTCTGACTGGATACGATATTTTTGGAAATTCCTGGCTGTATAACCCGGCAACGGGCGAGACAACTGCACTTTCTGACGATGACAGCGATGCATTGTTCGCACAGAACGGCAATGTCTTCATCAGTTATATTAAAAAAGTAAAGATCGAGTGATTTGCGGGGTTTTCTAATGACGCAAAAAGTGCTAGAATAAAGAAAGCACTATGAATATTTAGGGAGAAAAAAGACAATGAAACTTACAACCATCCGAGAGATTTATAAAAACCGGGAAGTATACCTGGACAAAGAAGTAACCGTAGGCGGCTGGGTGCGCAGCGTACGTGATTCCAAAACCTTTGGTTTCATCGTTCTGCATGACGGAAGCTATTTCGAAACCCTGCAGATCGTATACCACGATGAGATGGAAAACTTCGCTGAGATTTCCAAAATGAACGTCGGCGCAGCCATCATCGTAAAAGGTACCCTCGTTGCTACCCCGCAGGCAAAACAGCCGTTTGAGATTCAGGCGGCAGAAATTACCGTAGAGGGCGTTTCCGCACCGGATTACCCGCTGCAGAAAAAACGCCACTCCATGGAATACCTTCGTACCATTTCCCATCTGCGTCCGAGAACCAACACCTTCCAGGCAGTATTCCGTGTTCGTTCCCTCTGCGCCTATGCGATCCATCAGTTCTTCCAGGAGAGAGACTTCGTTTATGTCAACACCCCGCTGATCACCGGCAGCGACTGCGAGGGAGCCGGCGAGATGTTCCAGGTAACCACCATGGATCTTGACAATATTCCGAAAACCGAGGACGGCGCTGTTGATTTCACACAGGACTTCTTCGGAAAGAAGACAAGCCTTACCGTAAGCGGACAGTTAAACGGCGAGACCTTTGCACAGGCATTCCGCAATATCTACACCTTCGGACCGACTTTCCGTGCAGAAAATTCCAACACCACCCGCCATGCAGCAGAGTTCTGGATGATCGAGCCGGAAATCGCTTTCGCTGATCTGGAGGACGATATGGAGCTTGCTGAGGCAATGCTGAAATATGTCATCCGCTACGTTATGGAGCATGCACCGGAAGAAATGCAGTTCTTCAACAGTTTCGTGGACAAGGGACTGATCGAGCGTCTGAACCATGTCGTAAATTCTGAGTTCGGCCGTGTAACCTACACCGAGGCTATCGAGCTTCTGGAGAAAAACAACGACAAATTCGATTACAAAGTATACTGGGGATGCGATCTGCAGACCGAGCATGAGCGTTATCTGACCGAGCAGATCTTCAAGAGACCGGTTTTCGTTACCGATTATCCGAAGGAGATCAAAGCGTTCTACATGAAGCTGAACGATGACAACAAGACCGTTGCCGCTATGGACTGTCTGGTTCCTGGCATCGGAGAGATCATCGGCGGAAGCCAGCGTGAGGACGACTACGAGAAACTGCTTGGCCGTATGAAAGAGCTGGGACTTGCTGAGGAAGATTACGGATTCTATCTGGACCTCAGAAAATATGGTTCTACCCACCATGCAGGATTCGGACTGGGATTTGAAAGATGCGTCATGTATCTGACCGGAATGGGCAATATCCGCGACGTCATCCCGTTCCCGAGAACAGTAAACAACTGCGAGCTGTAATTACGAAAAGTGATATAGAAACTTAAAAAATACGGATGCCGGGTGCAGTGGAATCCAATGTGGATTTGGTGCACCTGACGTCCGTATTGTAGTAATAGAGAAAATGAATCCAGAAAGGGGTATGCGCCTATGCGGTTTATTCATATTGCGGATGTGCATCTCGGCATGCAGCCGGATGCGGGATTTCCCTGGAGCGAGGAGCGAGGGGAGGCCATCTGGGAGAGCTTCCGGCGGATCATCCGCCTGGCCGGTCGGGAAAAGACGGACTTTCTGCTGATTGCGGGAGATCTGTTTCAGTGCCAGCCGCTTCTGCGGGAACTGAAAGAGGTTAATGATCTCTTTGCTTCCATCCCGGAGACGATCGTCGTGCTGATTGCCGGAAACCACGATTATGTGAAGCGGGAGAGCTTTTACCGCGGTTTCGACTGGGCAGACAACGTGGTAATGCTCCTGTCGCCGGAGCCGGAGTGTGTTGAAGTCCCGGAGAAGAAGACGGCGGTGTACGGATGCAGTTACGACAAAAAAGAGATTCTGGAAAACCGGCTGGACGGCGTGCGGCCGGAGGGAAAAATGAAATATCATCTGCTGCTCGCGCACGGCGGCGATGCCCGCCACATGCCGTGGAATCCGGGCCGCATGGCGCAGGCTGGGTTTGATTATATTGCGTGCGGGCACATTCATAAGCCGGGGATTCTTATTCCCGACAAAATGGCATACGCAGGCGCACTCGAACCGACGGATGAGACGCAGTTGGGGCCGCACGGCTACATCCGCGGAACGGTGGACGAGCACGGCACGCGGATTCAGTTTGTGCCGTTTGCCAGATATGAGTACGAAGATCTGGTGTTGAACGTGACGGAGGATCTGACACAGTATGCGCTGGAGACGAAGCTGAAACAGGAGCTGGCGCTGCGGGAGGATGGGAAGATCCGAAAAATCATCCGCCTGAAACTTGTGGGACACCGTGCCGCCGAGCTGGAATTTTCTCCGAAACGGCTGCTGGACTGCGGCAGAGTCATCTCCGTGGAGGATGAAACACGTCCGGCGTACGATCTGGAACAGCTGAAGAAAACGTATGGCGCTAGTCTGATCAGCGCCTATATTGAAGCGTTTGAAACAAAGACGGATGCGCAGTCACAGAAGGCGCTCGACTATGGTCTCGAGGCGCTGCTGGCGGCACGCAGGAACGGCTGAAAAAAAGATTGCGGGAGGTATAGAAGATGAAAATAGAAAAACTGGAAATCCGCAATTTTGGAAAAATGCAGAACCGCACACTGGAATTTTCCGATGGGATTCAGCTCATCAGCGGGGAAAATGAGAGCGGAAAATCGACCGTCCATACTTTCATCCGCAGCATGCTGTTCGGCATGACACGCGGCCGGGGGCGGGCGGCAAAAAATGATGTCTACAGTCGTTATGAGCCATGGGAAAATCCGGCATACTATGCGGGAGAGATGGTGCTTGAAAGCGGCGGCAAACGGTTCCGCCTGACCCGGAATTTCGGGCGGCAGAACGCCAATGCAAAGCTGGTGTGCCTGACGGACGGCGAGGTGCTCTCCGTGGAGGACGGCGATCTTTCCATGCTGCTCGGCGGTGTCAGTGAGATTGTGTATGATAATACGGCTTCGATCGGGCAGTTAAAAGGCAGAACCGAGGAAGGGCTTGCGGATGAGCTGCGGAACTATATGGCAAATTACCAGGGGAGCAGCGATGGAGAGCTCGATGTGGCGGCGGCGCTGGATCTGCTGAAGCAGAAGAGAAAGCGCCTGGAGCAGGAACAGAAAAAGACGCTGGCGGGACTGGAAAAACGGAAGGAAGAACTTGAGACGAAAATTTCCGTTTTTACGGAGGAGTGCCGTCAGAGCGAGGAGAATCTGCAGCAGGCGAAAGAGCAGATGAAGCGGGATATTTATCAGAAGGATGTGCCGATCGAACGGGTGCGGAAGATGAAAAAAGAATCTCGGAAGAGCCGCAAATGGGGTGCCGCGTGCGTGGCGCTGGCTGGATTTCTCTTGTTCTTATGCATTCTGCAGTTCTTCCATATTGATTCGCTGCTGACGAGAACGGGACTCGGGCTTGCGATTGCGGCGCTCTTGTATCTGGCGTACAGTCTGTTCCGTCACCGGAAAACGGAGGTCGAGCAGGTCGTGACGGAGCCGGAGGAGCAGGCGATCCGCCGCCAGCAGTGGAATGTGGACCGCCTGAAGCAGGAGCTGGGGCAGAAACAGACGGTGCTGTCGAACTTGCAGAGTGAATACGAAGAGCTCTGCATTTCCATGACGGAAAAAGATCATCTGCAGGAAGAACTCGATGCGCTTTCCCTAGCGGGGGAGGCGATCCAGAGTCTCTCCGTACAGATGCAGAGTCGGATCGGCGACCGCTTAAAACAGCAGATGTCAAAAACGCTGTCATCGCTGACGAATGGTCGCTATCTGCAGGTGAATATGGATGAGAATCTGCGGATCGGCCTTCACACCGCAGACGAATATGTGCCGCTTGAACAGGTCAGCCGCGGCACGATCGAGCAGGCGTACTTTGCGCTCCGCATGGCGGCGATGGATGTGCTCTGCGGCGAGGAGGAGCTGCCGGTGATTCTCGATGAATCGTTTGCGTTTTACGATGAAAACCGGCTGAAAGAAACTTTGAAATGGCTGGCGGAAAACCGGACGCAGGTGCTGCTCTTTACGTGTCAGAAGCGGGAGGAGGAAGCACTCTCGGAGATGGGAATTCCGTACCGGAAAATTGTGCTTTAAGTAATGCGGCTCGCAGAGAATCGGTGAGTTGTGGTTTGGAAATAAAGGAGAATAAAAGTTATGCTGACAATAGGATGTCATTTATCATCGTCCAAAGGATATCTTGCCATGGGAAAAGAGGCGGTGTCCATCGGGGCGAATACCTTTCAGTTTTTTACAAGAAACCCGAGAGGAAGCAAGGCGAAAGCCATCGACGAGGCGGATGTCGCAGCGTTTCTTTCTTACAGTAAGGAGCATGGAATCGAGCGCATTTTGGCACATGCGCCGTACACGCTGAATCCGTGCTCGAAGGATGCGCACACGAGAGAGTTTGCATGGATGACGATGGCGGATGATCTGAAACGGATGGAGTATACGCCGGGAAACTGCTACAATTTCCACCCGGGCAGCCATACCGGACAGGGGGCGGAAGAGGGAATCCGTCTGATTTCGGAGATGCTGAATGAAATTTTAAAACCGGAGCAGACGACCACGGTGCTGCTCGAGACGATGGCAGGAAAAGGAACCGAAGTCGGCCGCTCGTTTGAGGAGCTGGCGGCGATTCTGGAGCGCGTGGAATTAAAAGACCACATGGGTGTCTGCCTGGATACGTGCCATGTGTACGATGCGGGATACGATATTGTGGATCACCTCGATGATGTGCTTGAGGGGTTCGACCGCGTGGTAGGACTTTCGAAGCTGAAAGCGGTTCATCTGAACGACAGCAAGAATCCGTTTGAGAGCCATAAGGACCGCCATGAGAAGATCGGCGAGGGATCGCTGGGGCTTGCGGCATTTGAGCGGATTGTGACACATCCGGCGCTGGCGGGACTGCCGTTCTATCTGGAAACACCGAATGAGCTGGACGGATATGCAAAAGAGATCGCGCTGCTGCGCGGGTTTGCGAAATAGAGGAAGAAGGTAAGAGAAAGTGGAAAACACGAGAGAGAAGAATAAAAGAGCTGACGGAAGAAAAAAGACGTATTTCGACAGGGAAAATAAAAAGAAAGCCGTTCGTACAGAGAAAACAAAGAGCGTGGCACCGGAAAAAGGAAAGCAGAAAAAGAGTTCATCATCGTCGAAATGTCCTTATCAGAAAAAATGCGGCGGATGCACATATCTGAACCTCTCCTACGAAGAGCAGCTCGCGAAAAAAGAGCAGTTCCTGAAGAAAACTCTGAAGGGCATCGTCCCGGTCAAAGGCATGGTTGGCATGGAAAATCCTTATCATTACCGGAATAAAGTCAATTCCGCCTTTGCACGCAAAAAAGACGGAACGATCATATCCGGCATTTATGAAAAGGGCACACACAAAGTGGTCCCGGTCGATGAGTGCCTGCTCGAGGATCAGCGTGCCGATGCCATCATCCGCGATATCCGCAGTCTGCTGAAGAGCTTCAAAATCATGATCTACAACGAGGACAGCGGCTACGGCCTCCTGCGCCACGTCATGGTGCGCACCGGCTTTGCTTCCGGCGAGATCATGGTCGTCCTCGTCTGCGTATCACCAGTCTTCCCGTCAAAAAACAACTTCGTAAAGGCCCTGCGCAAACTCCACCCGGAGATCACCACGATCGTACTGAACGTCAACGACCGCACCGACAGCATGGTACTCGGAAAACGCGACATTGTCCTCTTCGGACGCGGTTACATCGAGGATGAACTCTGCGGCTGCACCTTCCGCATCTCCCCGCAGTCCTTCTACCAGGTCAACCCGGTTCAGACGAAAAAACTGTACGAAAAAGCCATCTCCCTGGCCGGCCTCACCGGAAACGAACGCGTCCTGGACGCCTACTGCGGAATCGGAACCATCGGCCTCATCGCATCCCGCGATGCCAGAGAAGTCATCAGCGTCGAACTGAACCCGGACGCCGTCCGCGATGCCGTAACAAACGCCAAACGAAACCAAATCAAAAACGTCTCCTTCTACCAGAACGACGCCGGCGCCTTCATGGTCTCCATGGCCGAAAAAGGCGAAAAAGCCGATGTCGTCTTCATGGACCCGCCAAGAGCCGGCAGTGATGAAGCCTTTCTGTCCTCTGTTGTAACCCTTTCACCGAAAAAAGTGGTCTACGTCTCCTGCAATCCGGAGACATTGGCGAGAGACCTGCGGTATCTGACGAAACACGGATATAAGGCAGAAGAGGCATGGGGGTATGATATGTTCGCGTGGTCGGAGCATGTGGAAAGTATCGTGTTGCTTTCCAAACTTAAATCAAATAAGTTGAAGCATATCAATGTGGAATTAGAGATGGATGAGCTTGATTTGATGGCGGCGGAGAGTAAAGCGATCTATGCGGAAGTCAAGGATTATGTTTCTGAAGCAAAGCGGATTGAAAGTTAGCAACTTGTATATCGCACAGGTGAAGCAGAAATGCGGCATTATTGAGAGGGCAAATTATAACCTGTCAAAATTGGAAAACTCTAGACAGCCGAAGTGTCCGCCAGGGAAAGAAGCGGCTATAAGGGAGGCACTGGAACATTTTCGGATGATATGACGATATCGTAGAAATAGAAGAATCCTTTTTCTTTGACTTGGTTCTTTAAGTCCCTTTGTTAGTTTTGGTTAGTGGGACATAATTTTACATTTGAAGAAACGTGAATACGTATCGGAAGATAGATAGAGAGTTCAAACAGATACGAAGGAGTTTTGTTCATAAATGATAGAAAAAAATAAGATTTTAGAATCATGGATAATGGTGGAACATTTATCGGAGGGAGACATCGGTTTGAATGATAAGGCTATTCTCACTCTGAATGATTTGCAGGAACAGGATTTCTATTCTCTGTTTCTGCATAAAATTGAGAAAAAGAAATGGAATCGACGGCAAAAAGGAGGAGTCGTTGTCTATTTTGATATTTTTAAATTTCAGGAAGTTGTGGACATACTTCATGCAGAGTATGGCTTGGAATCGACGGATGAGGATATTCGTTTCGGAGACAAGTTCAGTTTCGCGCTGTATTTCGATAAGAATCTTAATTTTCTGGAGGATATGACATTCTTTACAGAAAGTGCTTACATACGGAAATTCAAAAAAGTTCCCTATGAGAAAGAGTTTCGGGAATTTGAGAAAGATTTTAAAAATCAGCTTGCTCAGGATTTTGATGAGACAGCAGGGGATTCGGCGAAGTTTAATGCTGCGATGCAAAAGGAACTCCTGCAACATGAGGTTGATATAATAAATTGCCGGATGAAGATTCTGGGAAATATCGAGACTGAAGCGACGAATCTGCATTCTTTTTTCATCGATGATCTGGAAAAAGCAAAAAAAATCGAAACGGTTAATTTGAATGCTTATTTGTATGGAAATAAAAAGGAACGCATGAACCTTGACAGCAAAAAAGATTCAGTGAATTTTCATCCGCATCTGTTTGAACAAATTCTGCAGCCGAAGAATTATCCCCTGGGAAGGTTTCCAAGCAATACGACATATGCGCTTTCTCTGATGCAGCAAGTTGCGGTAAACTTATCCATCGGCTTTGACAACAATCAGATGAGAAGTGTCAACGGTCCGCCTGGAACCGGAAAAACGACGCTTTTGAAGGACATATTTGCGCAGTTAGTGGTACAGCAGGCGTATAGTATTGCGAAACTTTCGGACCATTTTATCAAAGGAACAGAGAAAACAATTTATTTTAATCATGCATCGATTGGAGAGATCCCGGAACATATTATCGAAAATAATATCGTGGTTGCAAGTTCGAATAATGGTGCGGTTCAAAACATTGTGAACGAACTTCCGTTGAGTAAGGAGATTGACAATTTTCTAATCGATGAACTGAAAGAAGCGGACTATTTTTGTGAGATATCGAATGCGAAGGTGTCGGTAGAGTGGTTGGAAGATGAGAACGGGAAGAAAAGAGAGGAACTGGT
Source organism: Blautia sp. AF14-40 (assembly GCF_003479665.1). Taxonomy (NCBI): domain Bacteria; kingdom Bacillati; phylum Bacillota; class Clostridia; order Lachnospirales; family Lachnospiraceae; genus Blautia; species Blautia sp. AF14-40. Next base: position 17,835 of record NZ_QUHK01000010.1, on the reverse strand, counting down.
AAAAGAATCTGTTCCGGGAGAAGAAAAGTTTTGGGGAGTATTTTCACTTGAAGGTGGAAAAGCGAATAATATGAGCAATATCCTCACGAATATGAAGCATATCCACAAATATTTGGAAGAAGATTATCTGCCGAATCAAGGTATATATAAACAATTTCTGAGTCATTATGAGGAAGTAAAAGCGATTCGAACAAAAAGGCAGGAATTTGCAGATAGCGTTCGGATGTATCAGGAATATACTCAAAAGATGGAACAGGTTCGTGGCAGCTATCAAGAAAAATTAGAGAAGAAAGAGCATGAATTGTGCGTAGAACTTAAGAAGCTTGCAGAAAATAAACAGGAATGCGGGCAGCAGTTGGAACAGTTACATCTCAGTTTGAAAGAGGTACAAAACAGGGCAGAAGCTGTCCGAAAAAATATGGACAGTATGAACCAGTGCCTTCAAGTACACAAGGAGCAACGTCCTTGCTTCTTTGCGGGAAAGAAAAAGAAAGAGGAATATAGGAGCAGATTAAATGAGATTACGGATCAGTTAGTAAAATTAAATGATGAAGATATAGAATGCAGGGAACAGGAGAAAAAAATTAATGAAAATATTCATTTGCGGCAAACAAGGCTGAGTAAAAGTAATGAAAAACAGGAGAAGCTTAAGCAGGAGTTTAACAGTTGGAAGACGGTGGAAACAGGTAAAATTTCAAATTTGGAGAAAAGAGTCCGCGAATATGAAAATATAAAAAACGACAGTAAGACAGAACCGCTGAATATGAATCAGGAGTATGAAGATTTACAGATATCAAACCCGTGGTTTGACGAAGCGTATCGTGTCGCACAGTCAAAATTGTTTGTTATGGCATTACGTGTTCGAAAACAATTTCTTTATGAGAACAGAAAAAATGTAAAGGCGGCCATTATCGTCTGGGATCAGCAGGAGAAGTATTTGGATCGAAAGCATGTGATTGAGGCGGCATGGAACTGGATTAATATGACAATTCCGGTGATTAGTTCTACGTTTGCCAGTTTTTCGCGTATGTGCAAAAATCTTGGAGCTGAGACACTGGGGCATCTTTTTATCGATGAAGCAGGACAGGCGCTGCCACAGGCGGCTGTCGGTGCAATCTATCGCAGCAGGCATGTAATGGTGGTCGGTGATCCGTTGCAGATTAAACCGGTTCTTACGTTGGATTCTAATACCCTATATATGTTGGGGGAGCATTTTGGAGTGACAGAAAAATATTTATCTGCATCTGCATCCGCACAGATTTTAGCAGATGCGGCAAGTCAGTACGGGTTTTATCGAAAACAGGACAAGGCGGAGGATTCATGGGTTGGAATTCCGCTATGGGTGCATAGAAGATGTCGGTATCCGATGTTTACAATTTCGAACATGATTTCCTATGACGGATTTATGGTGCAGGGAATGGAAAAGTACGGAAAAGCAGACTGGTTTGATGTTGGTGGAATGGCGAACAATAAATATGTCGAGGAACAGGGAGAATTCCTTTTGCATAAGCTCAAGGAGATGATAGATAAAAATCCGAAAATCTTAGATAAAAAAGAAAAAGATGTGGTTTATGTAATTACACCGTTTTCCAATGTGGCATATCAGCTTTCTCAGAAATTACGGAAAATTCACTTTACCCGATATGATGAACAGGGAAAACCGACAAATGTCGGAACTGTCCATACGTTTCAGGGGAAAGAGGCTCCAATCGTATTTTTTGTACTCGGTGCCGACAGGCAGAGCAGCGGAGCGGCACGCTGGGCAGTAACCGAAGCGAACATAATGAATGTTGCGGCGACGAGGGCCAAAGAGGAGTTTTATATTATTAGTGATAGGAAATTGTATCTTGGGCTTGGGTGTGATGTTGCAACAGATACGGATCGGATTATCAGAGAATATAAAAATCAGTATCTTGTGGATGATCATGCACACAAGAATGGGTTGCGCATGCAGGTTGACGAGACACGGACACTCATTATTGATGCGGATTTTAGACGCATTACAGGAACGGTCAAATATGTTGGAAAGGGAACAGAAAGTTTTTATGCCTATGTAGTTGGTGCTGATGGAAAAGAATATTCCATTACCGAAAGTATTTATTCTAAGACAGAGAGTGCAATAGAAGTGATTCAAAAGGGTAAAAAAATATCTTTTATTCCAGGAGAAGGGAATAAGAAACTATTTGCTACAGAGGTGAAGATAGATGTTTAATTAAGAGAGAGGTTATCGGGAATTTAATGGAACGGTAAAGGGAGGGGTAAAAGATGGAGGATCAAAGAGACAATCCTAATATTATTGGGAGTGAAATCATCATATATCAAACGGAAGATGGATATACAAAAATTGACGTTAAATTTGAAGACGAGACCGTTTGGCTTACACAGGCACAATTATGTGAGTTGTATCAGACAAGTAAATCTAATATCAGCGAGCATATCAAGCATATTTTTGAAGAGGAAGAATTGGATGAAGAGTCAGTTGTTCGGAAATTCCGAACAACTGCAGCTGATGGAAAAAACTATAATACAATTCATTATAATCTTGATATGATTATTTCTCTTGGATATAGAGTGAAATCCAAGATTGCTACAAATTTCCGTCGGTGGGCTGCTGAACGATTAAAAGAGTACATGATAAAAGGCTTTACAATGGATGATGAACGGCTAAAAAATCTGGGTGGGGGTAATTATTGGAAAGAGTTATTAGACCGTATTCGGGATATTCGCTCATCTGAAAAAGTGATGTACCGACAGGTACTTGACCTTTATGCAACAAGTGTTGATTATGATCCCAAGAGTAGTGAATCCATTGCATTTTTTAAAATGGTACAAAATAAATTACACTATGCAGCACATGGACATACAGCAGCAGAAGTTATATACGAGCGTGCGGACGCCAGTCAGCCTTTTATGGGATTAAAAAGTTTTTCTGGTGATTTTCCTGTATTGAAAGATATCAGTATTGCCAAAAATTATCTCAATGATGAAGAGTTAAAGATCCTAAATAATATTGTATCGGGATATTTTGATTTTGCGGAGATTCAAGCTATGCGTCACAATCCCATGCATATGGAAGATTATGTGGAACACCTTGATAATGTTTTGAAAACTACAGGTGAAAAAGTGTTGCAAGGAGCCGGAACGATTAGTCATGCACAGGCAATTGAAAAAGCAACAGAAGAATATCGGAAATATCAGGTGCAGAACTTATCGCCGGTTGAAGAAGAATATTTGGAAAGCATTAAAAATATTCACAGTACAGTAAAGAAAAACAGTAAGAATTAATTTTCATAAAAGAGATTTTTAGAAGTTGGTAAAAATACGAGTTTGGACAATGATGAGTATGTCGAGACGGTCTGTTTGCTGTCAAGAAAATAAAATCAAGTACTGAAAAGTAGCGTATTTCCGAGCTTTTTGTAAGGTTGGTATCATCAGAGAAGCCTTGCGGAAAGCTCGGTTTTATTATATGGAAACATATCTACTTTTTGGTCTGATTGGAGAAAAAGTGGATGGCCGGAAAATTGCGGTAGGGTTTAGGCTGTGGATTAGATGTTAGCATTTCCGGATTTGGTTCATCGTGAATCAGTCGATACAGCGGATGTTTGATAGTTTTTTCCTCGCCACCGGTACCGGTGTATTGATATACATGGACTCTGTGACCTGAACATAAAGTTTGTCATCTACTTTTGTTGCGATAAAATCCACTTCGGAATTATCCACTTTACCAATAGAGACATCATAGTCTCTACGTAGCAGTTCAAAGTAAACAACATTTTCTATTGCATGTCCGCTATCACGATCCCTGAATCCAAGCAGATAGTTTCTAAGTCCGATATCAACGATGTAATACTTTCCAAGAGTACGTAAGAATTCCTTTCCTTTAATATCAAATCTCTTGATGTCATAGAAGAAGTATGCTTCCAGTAGCGCATTCACATAGGCCTGAACAGTGTGAGCGCTTGGAGTTCATAGTGTTCGCCGGTTTTATCAAATGCTTGCTTGCGTGTGCCACCTAACGCATTTTTGGTTTCTCTTATTTCAAAATCATGGAATGTTAAAAATTCAGAGAAGGACAATGGAAGCATCTTTATTTCTACGCATCTGCCTGATAAATAGGTAGCATATTCAGAGGAGAGCATATAAGCATTCGAACCAGTAACATAAATATCGCAATTGAAATCAACATGGAAAGAGTAAGCATAAACTCATGAAAAAAATTAAGTTTATGCACTGAAATGCAGAAACTATTAAAATTTGACAATTTTTGTATTTTACAAGAAGAGAATGCCTCTATCATTGTAGACAGAAGCACCGGTATTATTTCCACAGCGGATAGCACGGTCGAGCTCATGATGGGGAGATTATTTGATGAATTATGTGCTAATATTCTGCAATTCTACTGCTGGTCGATTGATTTATGTACACTCTCATTATAATATGTGTGCAGGAGGTGGATATATGTATCAGATTAGTAATGAAAAATTCGGTTTATTTGTAACCGAATTAAGAAAGGAAAAGAATTTAACTCAAAAGGATTTGGCTGAAAAATTATATGTATCAGATAAAACAGTTAGCAAATGGGAACGTGGTCTTAGTATGCCCAATGTCGTATTACTCATACCAATAGCTGATATATTAGATGTTACCGTTACAGAATTGTTACGTGGAGAAAAAATAGATACACAGAAAAATATTGATAAAAAAGAAATCGAGGAATTGGTAGTAGGCTCTCTCGATATGGCTGTTAGGGATTCTATTCACCAGCATAGAAAAAACTGGATATTAGCATATTTGTTATGTTTTTTTATATCTATTACAGAAATTATTATGTTAGTTGTATCTGGAAGTTCGTTAGCTGAGATGAAAAGGGATATATTGCTAGTTACCGGGGGAATGCTTTTATTTGGTGCATGGTTTTGTTTCTTTGCAAAAGACATATTACCAACATATTATGATGCCAACAAGATAAATTATGTTTCACAAGGAATTTTTAGAATACATCTAGTTGGTTTATCTTTTAACAATGGAAATTGGATATATATCTGCACAACTTTAAAAATATGGATACTTGCAACAGTTGTTTTATATCCTCTTGCAGGTATTATAATAATCAATTGTTTCAATATAGCTTTATGGGATATTTTGAATAAAATTTTCCTAATTATGATATTAGGCGGTATGGTAGTTTCGATTTACATTATCGGGAAAAAATACGAATAATTAAATTACCTGTTATTGTTGTGGATAGTACTAATTTACAACATTCTTCATGGGAAATATGGAATGATGCAGAAGAGGTTGTGTTAAGAGAATTAGTGTACATTTAAAACGTGGAAAGCCCCTTCGGGAGCTTTTTTCTGTTTATAAGATAATTTCTGCCGGAGATTTTGATTTAATAATTTGATTTATAAAACTGGCAATGATACAATTAGCGTAATTTGAAAGAAAGCAGAGAAAATATGAGTGAAAACTTACTGATTGTTGAAGATGACAAAAAATTAAATGATGGAATACGTCTCGCATTGAAGAATGATTCCTATTTCTTTTATCAGTGCCAGACTTTGCAGGAGGCTAGAGAAATCTTGAAAAAGGAAGATATCACATTGGTTTTATTAGATGTGAACTTGCCGGATGGGAATGGGATTGATTTTGTAAGAGAAATAAGGAAAAACAGTCAGGTGCCGATTATCCTGCTTACAGTAAATAACATGGAAGTAGATATCGTAACAGGATTGGACGCTGGGGCAAATGATTATATTACGAAACCGTTTAGTTTGATGGTTTTGCGTGCAAGAGTGTCTGTGCAGCTTAGAAATAAAGATGCAGTAGTTAAGAATTCTATGGAGTTTGATGGATTCGAGTTCTATTTCGATAAAATGGAATTTTTCAAAAATGGAGAACTTATTGAACTGAGTAAGACAGAACAAAAACTCTTGAAAGTGCTGTGCGAAAACAGAGGAAAAGTAGTGAAGCGAGAATACCTGATTGACGAGGTATGGCAAGGAGATACAGAGTTTGTGGATGCTCATGCTCTGACTGTTGCAGTTAAACGTCTCAGAGACAAATTAGAAGATGATACGCAGAAGCCTAAATATATCAAAACGGTTTATGGAATTGGTTATACCTGGGCGGTGAATGGATGATAGAAATAATTATATTGATTGTAGGAATATTTGTTTTAAGTGGAATCTTCTGGCATAGCATTTTTTATCAGAAAGAAAAAAAGCTTTTGAACCGGCTGCAGCAAATGCTGGATTGTGCTATAGATGGAGAACTGGAACGGACAGAAATATCAGAAGAAAAGTACTCTGCTCTTGAAAACAGCATGAAACAACATTTAGACAGTAGCTTTCTGGCAAGAAAGAACCAACAGGAACAAAAAGAAGTGATACAGAAACTTATTTCCGACATTGCGCATTAGACGTTGACTCCTATTTCAAATTTGAAAATTTATGGTGAAATACTCTCTGAAACAAATCATGAAAATCAGGAGGAGATAGATACCATTTTGGAGCAGACAGAGAAATTAGATTTCCTGATACAATCATTGGTCAAATTATCACGGATGGAGAGTGGAATTATCGCAGTACATTCGGAGGATACTACTATTACACAGATGCTTGAATCCATACAGCAGCAGGTTAGCGTGAAAGCAAGGGAGAAGAATATTACTCTGAGCCTATGTGACACGGATTTGCATGTTCTATGTGATCCAAAATGGACTGTGGAGGCACTCGGAAATATTGTAGATAATGCGATTAAATACACAGCATGTGGGGGAAATGTTCAGGTAAAAGCTGAGCAGAATTCTTTCTTTGTAAAGATTGATATTATTGATGATGGCATTGGAATAGAAAAAGAAGAAATACCAAAGATATTTGGAAGGTTTTATCGGAGTCTGTCAGTGGCAGACCAGCCAGGAGTAGGAATTGGCTTATTCCTTGCAAGAGAGATTATTCAGGCACAAAAAGGGTATATAAAAGTGACATCAGAGAGAGGAAAGGGTTCTATCTTTTCTGTGTTTCTCCCGATATCAAAAAAGGAATAGTATCAAAACTGTGATATTTCAGAAACCGGATAGAGACATTGTTGTGATAAAGTCTGTATTGTAAAGAGCAATACAGGCTTTTTTAAAATATAAGACAGGGAGGAAGACATGAATATATTAAAAACGGTAGATTTACAAAAAATATATGGACAAGGAGAAACAGAAGTCAAAGCCCTTGATGGTGTAAATTTAGAAGTGGAAAAGGGGGAGTTTGTAGCGATTGTTGGAACTTCCGGGAGCGGAAAGTCTACGATGCTTCATATCATTGGAGGATTAGATAATCCAACATCTGGGCAGGTAATTGTGGATGGACAGAACTTAAGCCATATGACAGATGAAGAGCTTACCATTTTCCGACGCAGGAATATTGGTTTCGTATTTCAACAGTATAATCTGGTTCCGATGTTGAATGTATGGGAGAATATTATTCTTCCCGTGAAGCTGGATGGAAAAAAGATTGAAAAGAAATATGTAGATGAAATCATTGATACACTTGGTATTCGAACAAAATTGGAAAATCTGCCAAGTGCTCTATCCGGCGGACAGCAGCAGAGAGTGGCAATTGCGAGGGCTTTAGCTGCAAAACCTGCCATTTTGCTCGCTGACGAACCGACTGGAAATTTGGATTCGAAGACAAGTCAGGATGTATTAGGGCTTCTGAAAGTAACCAGTAAGCGTTTTCACCAAACCATCGTTATGATCACCCATAATGAAGAGATTGCCCAGATGGCAGACCGGATTTTACAGATAGAAGACGGAAAAATTGTTTCAGACAGTGGTGTGGTATAGCAGGGGGCGATTTTATGGTAAAAGTAGAGAATAAAGAGACGTTACGATTATTAACGAGTCGTTTTATGAAAATGAATCGCGCCAGGAATGTTATTGCCGTTATTGCAATCATTCTGACTTCCCTTTTATTCACAAGTCTCTTTGTGGGAAGTGTATCTATGATTCTTTCCAAAAGAGCAACGGAAATTAAGCAGTTTATGGATTCTGCCCATGCCAGTGCACAGAATCTGTCAGAAGAAGATGCAAAGCGATTGCAGCAAACAATCGAACAGAGTGAAGATGTTAAGCGATATGGTTCCGGTATTTTTCTGGGAGCTGGAATGGACGAAAGGTTTGGTTTTTCCGTAGAGGTCCGATATGCAGATGAAAATACGGCAGAAAGTTTTAATTGTCTGCCAACCACAGGAAGACTGCCGGAGAAAGAAAATGAAGTAGCACTTAGCAGCATGGTATTGGAATCTCTGGGAGTTACACCAAAGATTGGGGAAGAAGTAACGCTGACCTGGGAAGTAAATCCCATGCTGAAACAATATAAGACAGATACGTTTAAGATATGTGGATTCTGGCAAGGAGACAAAGCTGTTTTAGGTCAGATGGTCTGGGTATCCGAAGCCTATGCAAAGGAGAATCGTTATCCCGTTACGCAGGAAGAATTAGAAAATGGTATCTACAATGGAGGAAAAGAGTATTTTCTCTGGTACAAGAACCTTTGGAATCTGGAAAAGAAAACGGAAAAGATATCTAAAGCAGCGGGATTTACGAGAGCTGGGACAGGAATGGAAGTCAATCCGGCATATAATCTCTTTGAAGAGGATTCATTTTCATTTTCTTCCTTAATTATAATGATTCTATTTGTTATATTAGCTGGATACCTGATTATTTATAATATCTTTAACATTTCTGTGAAAACTGATATCCGGGCTTACGGATTGTTAAAGAACGTGGGAACAACGGGAAAGCAGTTGAAAAAAATTGTACGTATGCAGGCGTGGAGATTATCAGCTATTGGTATTCCAATCGGATTGCTTTGTGGTTATCTTGCAGGTCTTTGTATGGCTCCGTCCTTGACAGCAGATGCTGAAATTAGTGCACAGGCAGGACAGACTGCTCAGACAGTAGTATCAGCAAATCCTTTGATTTTTCTTGCAGCAGCGCTTTTGACACTTTTAACGGTGTATCTCTCTAGTCTGCAGGCTTGTAAAATGGTGGAAAGGGTATCTCCTGTGGAAGCTCTGCGTTTGGCAGAGGGAGAGCAGTCACATAGGAAAATAAAAAAGAATACTTCTGTAACCTGGTGGGGAATGGCAGTTCAAAATGTGTTACGAAATTGGAAAAAGGGATTGATTGTTATGCTTTCTATCGCTCTTTCTATGGTGGTTGTCAACTGTATCGTGATGCTGGTGCAGGGATATGATTTTGATTCTTACCGAAAAGTGCTTTTAGCTTCCGATTTTCAACTGGATCAGATGACGGGAAGTTTGTTAAATACGAATTTCAACGGTATTACACCTGAAATCAAAGAGATTCTGGACGAATGTCCTGATAGTGCTAAGACAGGATATGTGTATTATTCTGAGGAAACCCACAAGATGGAGCCGGAACTTCTGAAAACATGGGAAGCATTCGCAGATAAATATGAAAAAAACTGGAACGATTATGAAAAACAGGTTTGGGAAGAGGCAAAGGCTTCCAATACAGTAAGTGTTCATTTTCTCGGAATCAGCGAGTCGGTGTTTGACAAATTAGAATGGAGAGGGGAAAAATGCTCTTGGGATACATTTAAAAGCGGAAATTATGTGCTTGTAGATTATGGTAATAAATATGCAGAGCGTCCGGTTTCTTATTATCAGACTGGGGGTATTTTTCAGATGGATTACAAAAATGGAAACCAAAAAGATTACGAAGTCATCGGAGAAGCACTGATGCCATATGCATTGGATTATCCGTATGCGGACTGTATCTATATCACGGTATTGGTTCCCGAAGAGGAGTATATCACCCAGACAGGAAATGAATCAGCCATGTATGCTGCCATTGATGCAAAGAAGGGCGAGGACAAGCAGATAAAAGAATACATTGATAAAAATATTTTGAAAGAAAATGATATGATCAACGTGTTTTCTGTATTGGACATGAAAGAGAGCTTTCAGCGGTATGTCAGTAAATATTATATGATCGGTAGTTTTCTTGTTGTTATTTTAGCTTTTATTGGCATTATGAATTTCTTTAATACAACAGCAACCTCTGTAATCAGCAGAAAAAAAGAACTGGCACTTTTGGAAGTTGTGGGAATGACGAAAAAACAGGTATCGAAAATGCTAGTGACTGAGGGATTCCTATATTTGGGAGGCGCATTTGTGATTGCAGTATTGCTAATTGTATTTGGAGCAAAGCAGATTTTAGTAAATACGCTCGGTACGGCATTTTTCTTCCGGCTGCATCTTACAATCGTGCCATGTGTGCTTATGATTCCAATTTTGGTTGGGATTGCGTATGTGATACCAAAGTATCAGTTTGAAAAGATGAGTCGGGAAAGCATTGTTGAAAGGATTCGGAAAGAATAATAACAATATGTAAATTAGGCGTATGGATTTGATGAATCCATGCGCCTTTTTAGAAAAATATAAATAAAAACAAAAGAATCCTAACTTTTTTTATAGTAGGATTGTTATATTATTTAGAAAACAGAGGGAGGCAAATTTGCGAATGGAATACAAAACTGATTCTTTGTTAGTACATCTAGCAAGAGCAGGAGATGAAGATGCGTGTGAAAAACTGGTCAAAAAATATTACTCAAGTATATATCAATATTGTTTGCTACATATCAATGATCCATATGAGGCAGAGGATTTGACACAAGAAGTGTTTACACGTTTCTTTTCCAATTTATATAGATATAAAGAATATGGAAAAGTTAAGAATTATCTTTATACAATTGCCGGAAATACCGTTAAAAATTATTACAAAAAGAAAAAAGATATTCCATCAGAGGAACTGCTAAAATCAGAGGACTGTAGTAAAAATCATGTAGAAGAGCTAGGAGTCCGATTAACTATTGAACAGGCAGTGAGAAAGTTACCGGAAGAAATTAGAGAAACGGCAGTTTTATATTTTTTTCAGGAATTGAAGCAAAGAGAAATTGCAGAATTACTTCATATCAAACTTTCTCTTGTAAAATATCGAATCGGAAGAGCAAAAGAACTTTTAATGAAAGAGTTGGAGGTGAAAAAAGATGAAGAATTATAAGCAACAAATAAAGGAATATAAAGAGGAGATTGAAGAAAAGTATGTAAGGGCTGAAGCAGAGAACAAAACAGTAAAAGCATGTCAGAATATTTTGTCAGAGTCGGTTTTATCGAAACAATCGCATAGAACATCTTATTTTGAATTTTTGTATGAGCAGACAAAATTCATAAAAAAAAGATGGTGGATTTTACAAGGTTGTGTTCTTATGTGTCTATGGATATGGTTGAGTAATTATACGTCAGACATAAAAGATATGATGAGGATTATGGGAATATCTGCCACAATATTTGTGGTTCTGATTATCCCGGAAATTTGGAAAAACAGAAGAAATGGTGCGATTGAGATTGAGCAGGCGTCTTATTACACACTGCGTCAGATTTGTACAGCAAGAATGTTAATGTTTGGAGTAGTGGATCTGGTGATCGTTATGGTGTTTTTGGCAATTACATATCAAACAACAATACTCTCGTTAAGTGATTTGGTGGTTAATTTTTTGCTTCCGGTAAATGTTTCATGTTGTATATGTTTTCGTGTATTGTACAGCAGATGGGAAAAATCAGAATATATAGCAGTGCTTTCTTGTCTGGTATGGGTTGGTTTATGGATGATGATTGTTGCAAATGATGTTATTTATCAGAAAATTGTAACTCCGGTATGGGTGGCTATGCTGATATTGACTTTTGTATATTTTGTTTTTTGTGTTCAGAAGTCATTAGTATTTGATGAAAAAATTTTGGAGGATTACACGTATGAAATTAGAATTTAAAAATGTAACAAAACAATACGGAGAAGTAAATGCTGTTAATAAAGTGAATTGTGTTATGGAAAAAGGAATTTATGGACTGCTTGGAGTAAATGGAGCAGGAAAGACCACATTAATGCGTATGCTTTGTACGATTGTTCAACCATCAGAAGGACAAATATTATGGAATGGTAAAGATATATGGAAACTAGGAGGTGAATACCGAGAAGTTCTGGGATATTTACCACAGGATTTTGGATATTATCCAGATTTGACCGTATATGATTATATGATGTACATTTCTTCTATAAAAGGGTTAAAAATGCCGTTTGCCAGAAAAAAAGTGAAGCAATTATTAAATCAAGTAGGAATGGAAAAATTCAGTAAAAGAAAAATGAAGAATTTGTCTGGAGGAATGGTTAGACGTGTAGGAATAGCACAGGCGATGTTAAACGATCCGCAAATTCTTGTCCTGGACGAACCTACCGCTGGATTAGACCCGAATGAAAGAATACGTTTTCGTAATTTAATTAGTGAATTGTCGGAAGAACGTTTGGTGCTCTTGTCTACACATATTGTATCGGATATTGAGTACATTGCGAATAACATTATGTTAATGAAAGATGGAGAACTTTTTTATGCAGGTACTGCGGAAGATTTAGTATCTTCTATGAAAGAAAAGGTATGGCAATGTAATGTTTCGAGAAGTATGATAGACAAATATATGAATGAATATTTGGTTGGAAATATAAAAACAACAAAAACCGGAGCAGAGCTTAGAATTATTTCAATAGAAAAGCCAACAGAAGATGCTGTGGCTGTAGAAAAAAATCTGGAAGATGCATTTCTATTTTATTTTGGAGAAAAATCGGAGGAAAAATAAGATGCTTAAATTAGAATTAAAACGAATTTTTTCAAAGAAAATTAATGTATTTGCAATCGGATTGGCATTGATACTTGCTGTCATTTTTAGCGGATTTGCAGTTACAAGTAATCGCTATGTGGATGAGAATGGAAATGCTAGTACTGGAATTATGGCAACAAGAAAACTTACAGATAACAGACGAGCATGGAAAGGTACATTGACAGAAGATGAACTTGGAAAAGTTATAGAACAAAATAAAAATGCGGTGACACAATCCTCAGAAGAAAATGCGATTTACGGAACGACATTACAACCGATAGATGATATTAGGGGTTTTATAATATCGGTATTAACACCGGATGCAGAATATGATGAAAGTGTTCTGAATCAAATTACAGAAGAAAATATACAAGAGTTCTATAACACTTATCATAAAAATATGAAAAAGATGGCAGAAGAATATGGAAAGACTGCTGTTCAGAAAAAATACTTGGAAAAGAAATATAATGAAATAAAATTACCAGTAGAATACGAATCTTATAGTTCATGGGATACTATGATTATGTATGTAGAAACGTATTCTATTATTCTGGCAATCATAGTTGGTTTTATTTGTGCTGGAATATTTGCAGATGATTTTCAGACAAAAGCAGATGCAGTATTTTTCTCTACAAAGTATGGACGTACAAAAGCTGTTAAAACAAAAATACTGGCAGGAATAGTTACGACAGTTATGATTTATTGTATGGGAATTATATTACTTAGTGTGATTTGCTTTGGAATTATGGGAACCAGTGGTATGAATACACCCTATCAAATGTATCAGGCATATAGTATTTACATTATGTCATATGGACAATACTATTTGTTGACAGTTGTATGTGGATTTATAGCCAGTATGCTGGCGGCTTCAGTGTCTATGTTAGTAGCGGCTAAAATGCATACAATTAGTGTCGCTGTTTGCATTCCGTTCTTTTTATATTGCTTATTGCCATTTATAGGACGGGCACTTTCTGGGTATACAACGCTTTTCAATTTGATACCAACAATTTTGACAAATGTACAGGCAAGTGTAAAAGTCCCACTTATTTATCAGATTGGGAATTGTGTATTTCGACAAATTCCGCTTGTAATGGTAATGTATACCGTGATGGCAATAGCCTTACTGCCTTTTATTTATAAGAGTTTTCGCAGATACGGAAATAAGTAAAAATTGTATTCATACTCATGAAAAACAAAGTAAGTAAAATATTTTCTGGAAAAATCAAAGCATAATTTAAAGATTTAAGGCGGGCAAGTTGCCCGCCTTAAATTGCACGTATTATGTTAAAAGACCAGATAGAGTTTTTCCAATGGAAAATCCAATCTGTGGATATAACTCCTGAATCTCCCGATATTTTGCTTCAATCATTTCAGGCTCATCAGCCAAGATCTTTTCATATATTTTGAAAGCTTTTTTAAAATGTGTTTTGGCTTGTGAAAGATTGGCGGTCATCAGATAAATGGTTGCAAGGTTTTCCTGTACTTTGGCATAATCCAGACATTCATCGGAATGGTATTCCTTGATGATACCGGATAATTTTTGCAATTCGGAGATTCCTCTTTCGGGTTCCTGCTGTTTTGTCAGGAACATTGCATAATTGGCAATCTGAGGTATGCTGTCATTTATATGAAGCAGGTTAAATTGGTCAAGCAGTGAGATGCTTTTTTCCATGTGTTCTCTTGCAAGATCGGGATAACCGTTCATGCGGTAAAGTCCTCCGAGATTGGCATGAAGGTTAGAAACGAGGCGAGCATTGTCAGCAGTGATATTTTCTATCTGGGCAAGTGCATTTTTTTCCAGTTTTATTGCTTTTTCAGGTTGGGTTTCAAGGGCTGCCTGAAAATCCAGTAATAACGCCCGGTCAGAGTCGGTGCCAATGCTTTTTGTCTTTAACAGTACCTTCAGTTCCTGAATGATTTCCTTCATACCTTTGTGATAGTTATAGTTATCCATGTATGGAAATGCATTTTCCAAAAAAAGCAGATACTTTGGCATATCATCTTTTTCAATCAGATCTAAGATATTTCCTATTGTTTGAAATAGCTTTTTATAATAATCTACTTCCATTCCATGCATTAAACATATGTGCTGTAAAGAATCCAGCAATGTGTGGCAACTACTTACAGATGGTTTTGTCTCTGAAAGAGTGATTTCCTAAATCATCGGATGCAGAGAGAGTGTGCGACGTGTTGTTGTCTGAACGAAACCAGTCTCAATTAAATCGTTGATTTCATTTAGTGTGGGCAGTTCCAGCCATTTGGCAAATATACGGGCAGAAATACCGGTGGAAGGAAGAAAGCATAGATTACACATGATATCCTGCTGTTTAAGAGATAAAGTGTATAGAGAAAACAGCGTATGGATATGATTGTAATAGGTGGCTTTGCTGCTTTGTCCATCTTTGATTATTTTAATTTTATCTTCGTTATGGAAAGATGCTTTTTCCGCCTGAAGTCTTGTTAATAACTGGTCTGGAGTCGAGATTCCATTTTCCAGAAGTTTTGCTGCCAGTTCCACGGCAAAAGTATGAGAGTGAACAGTTTCGATGATTTTTTCAACTGTTGCCCGGTACGTGTCTGCCTCTGAATAAAATACTGATGCCAGTTGGAAGAGAGCGTTCATATCTGATATTTCTTTTAATGGCAGAGTACAGTATTCATCCAGTCTGCTTCTGGTTGTAAACAAAATCTGGCAGCGATATTTTAATACTACTGACAGAAAGCTGTCTTGTGTAGCAGTGACATTAAAATTATCTATGATCAACAGAGTATCAGATTTCAGGGAACGCAGAAAACGGTTATGTCTTTGAAACCGTTCCTGTTCAGTGCTTTCCGGCAGATCGTCAATAAAATCCATGTCAGTAATATCCTGATGAAGATTGCCGGTATATTCTACATATAGAATGTTAGTGTAATACTCTTTGTAATGTTTTGCGTAGGCTTTGGCAAGTTCGCTTTTTCCAATACCGGCAATTCCGCAAAGAAAAACATGACGGTTTTCTTCAAGCATGGTATATAATTCTTCCAGTTCTTTATCTCTTCCGATAAAATGACGGCATGGTTTCGGAACCTCACTGTCCATAATATAATCCAGCACAATGGGTGACAGGGCACCTCCGGCAATTAATTTTTGATTTTTAGTATCACGTTTGATAAATTGTCGCTCCATGCCAAAAGAAATCAGCTTTGCAAGAAAAAGCAGACGTGAGCTGGCTGGTTTGTACAGAGAAGCCAGATTTTTCTTTTTGGCATCGGAGATGGTGTCATCTTGTATAAATAATGTGTATATATCCTGCATAGCCATATTGCAGTCAGACATCAATGGAAGCAGATTCTGGTGAATGGTTTCTGCCAGTTTTTTCTGATTACTGGGTTTGGAATAGTAGGCAGATATTTTGGGACTGATCTTTGCTTGACCGGTCAGCCAACGACAAACCAGACCATTATCCATAGAAAAATCCTGATTTGCCGGATCATCCATAAAATCTTCAAATAATTCGTATAAAAAATCAGGCTGACTCATTTGATTACTTTCGCTGATATGATTTTTTAAGCAAGTGCTAATAGAAGAAAAATCGCATCGATTCAATAGAAATTCCCCTTTCGTAGTTAAGATTAAGTATATCTATCATAACACGAACATATATTCGATTCAAGAAAATGCGGATATTTTTAAATTGATTGTGTCAATTTACAATCAATTTCTATTCAATGTGGTTTTCCGGCAGGTTCTGTAAAATAAGCTCAGATCAAAACAATGACGGGAGGAGCTTATGCAACAGAATATTGAATTTGAGCGGTGCATTGATTTTCTGGTACGGATGCTTGATAAGTACGGCGATGAAGTCCTCCGGGAGTTGGAGGAAGAAAAACAGAATAAAGAAGAAAAAATAGCATAGAATACTTCTGAGCGGGTATGGCTAAGAATGTTTTGGCGTATTGACAGGACATTTAAAATGACGTATACTAAGCTCAGTGATCGTTCTGTAGAAACTTGCGAAGCCTACAGGCGGGGGAGAGCCTGCGGGTCTCTCCCTCTTTTGTTTTAAGGAGAAATGATATGCAGACACCGAAAAAATTCTCTTCTTTTAGTGATCAGGTTTCCTGGATCAGTGACGAAAAGGGAATAAAAATAAACGACAGAGAATATGCAGAAGAGATGTTACGCCAAATAGGATATTTTCCTCTTATGGGAGGATATAAACATCTTTTTAGAATATCGAATACAAAGAAATATAAAGCAGGAACAAGTTTTGAAGAAATAGTCAGTCTGTATAAGTTTGATGCAGAGCTTAGAGAGTTGTTCTTTAAATATTTACTGCAGGTTGAGCGACAGATGCGTTCTTTGATGTCATACTATTTTACTGAAATGTATGGAGCAGAGCAGAAGCAGTACCTGGATGCTAATAATTATAATCATACAAAAAGAAATCATGCAACAATCGTAAAGTTGATAGCGACCTTGAAACGGGCAACAACGACCACAGATTATACATATATCAATTATTATCGCAAGACATATGGTGAAATTCCATTATGGGTTTTGGCGAATGTACTTACGTTTGGAAATTTATCAAAAATGTTCCGAGTATTTCCTCAATCCTTAAAATCAAAAGTATCAAAAAACTTTGAACCTTTGAATCAGCATCAGATGGAGCAGTTTCTATCGGTTCTCACGAAGTATAGAAACGTATGTGCACATGGAGAACGACTGTTCACATACAGAACGGTAGATGCTATTGCGGATACACCGCTTCATAAAAAACTTTCATTGCCACAGAGTGGGAATCAGTATGAAAAAGGAAAACAGGATTTGTTTGCTGTGGTGATTGCTTTTAGATATCTATTACCTGGAAAAGATTTTCTGGAATTTAAAAGAAAGCTTATAAAAGAGATTGACCGAGTAAACAGAGAGGTAGAGCATATAAGCGAAACGGAATTATTGAATAAAATGGGTTTCCCGGAAAACTGGAAAAATATTACCAGATACCATTTAAAGTAAAGAAAAATCCTCTAAGAGATAGTGAAATACCTATTGTCTTAGAGGATTTTTTTTGTATTAATCTATAAATGAGCAAATCCAAAATATTGCACAAAAGAAAG
>NZ_QUHK01000001.1:430051-431775 GCF_003479665.1 Blautia sp. AF14-40 | reverse complement strand
ACATATGGAGTATAATATCCATTTTTTACTATTATAACATCAATCACACCATTTTCCAATTGCAATGGTTCCACCATTACATGCGGTTTTATCCCACCCATAAATTTTTTATTTCTTAAAAAATCTACCAACATCTGCGTCGTTTTTCTATCCGCAGAATTTGTCAAATCATTAACACAATAATCTTTTTCTTCATCTATGCCAATAATGATGTATGCATCTCGATTTTCTAGATTATTCGCCATACAGATAATATCATGTAATAAATCTGCCTGCTTTCCATCTTCATACCATTGCTTTTTAAAATCCCAGTATGCTCCTTCTTGCTTATAGGATATCAATTTTAGTACTTCATTCTTTTGTTTTTCCGAAAGCATATTTTTCTCCATCTAAATTATGTGGTTAACGGTGGAAGCCCCTTAGTAGCGCTCATTTGATCCATCATATTTTCCTTTTTGAATTTTCATCGATAAGGAAGCAATACTACTTCCTGCTTTCTTTGGATTCTGGTTCTCTATTTCTTGCTCTATATATTGCACTTCTCGACTTAATCCACTACTTGTCTGTATAAAAGCTGTATCTGATAGAAAACCATACATTTCTTGATAGTCTTTTTTCATTTCCGAAAGAATCAATTCAAATTGGGCTAAACGAACTTTATTATGAAAGACAAAATCGGCAAACATCTTCCATGTGTATGTCTTCACTTTTCTAATAACAACAGGATTCAACATCGGTTTAATTTCTACTGATCCAACCATTTCAGACGGAATTGATTTCTTTGCCATCTCTAAATCAGCCACTAACATAGATTGCGCATTATGAAATGACCAATTTCTTATATCAAGCAATTCCTTCAGCGTTTTATTACTATTCTCAGTAAGACTACTTTTTAAAAATCCCTTCTTTTCGAGAAGTTCCCTTACACTAATGTAGGAAAAAGATGAAGACTGATGATCTGCCATAAATCGAAGTAATTCTCTCTGCTGATAAAGAATCTTATCATGAATAGAATCATATATGTTTGCTGGGATAAAATCATCTAATTTGTACTTTTCCAAAAGTACCTCGGCTTCATCCGAATAATTCCGAAACTTTTCCAAATCGATAATTACTGGTACAATAAGACTCTTTAGTACCAAGCAACCATCTTCAAGTGAATTTATTGCAAATTGTTTATATTGCTTTTTATTACCTTTTGACATAATTTTCACCTCAATTTCATTTATTTGTTAATAATTAATGAGTGCAGACTCTCCTAGCATCTACTACGAATCATAAGTAGCCAAGCTTATCTAGTGCCACTTCACCCACTCTATATGTCCTTTTCTTGGCACACGGTCAGATCTCAATAAATCTCGTTTATCTAAAATGCTTATCCTTTCAAAACTTTCAGATTCACTTTCCATTGTAATGCGACAGTCCTTATTAAAATAACAGCTCCCATCTAAATAAATATTCCAACGGAATCATAAATCACTTATCTCTACAATTCTCAGATTTTTTTATTTGGTCTGCATACAAATTCAAAACTCTCCACATCGCAATATCTATCATTGGCATTATGCATACCGCTAATATTACCAAATACAATATATTTTTTTCATCCGGAATTATTTTTCCAGTTACATACCACCCAATCACTAAATATCCTACAACCACAGATTGACACGCTATCAAAAAAATATCATCTTTTGTATTCTTCAAAAACTTTTTTATCTTTC